>JAQGNK010000044.1 GCA_028291905.1 Polaromonas sp. | reverse complement strand
ACCGCTTCTTCAAGCACCACGGGCTGGCCAAGGGCCACAAGACGCAGCTGGAGCCCACGGTGGGCGCCATGGGCTACGGCGTGCCGGCCGGCATAGCGGCGGCCATCACCCCCGGGCGCGTGGCCTTCACGATTGCCGGCGATGGCGACTTTTTGATGAACGGCCAGGAGCTGGCAACGGCCGTGCAGCACGGCGCGAAAAGCATCATCCTGCTGCTCAACAACGGCATGTACGGCACCATCCGCATGCACCAGGAGCGCGAGTACCCGCGGCATGAAAGCGGCTCGCGCCTGAACAACCCGGACTTCGCGGCCCTGGCCCGGGCCTACGGCTACGCCGGCGTGCGCATCACCAAGACCGCCGAGTTCGAGGCCGAGCTGCTGGCCGCGCTGGCCCGCCCGCAAGGCACGCTGATCGAGGTGACGCTGGACCCGGAAGTCATCACCACGCGGGTCACGCTGTCGGCCATCACCCAGGCGGCATTGAACAAGGGACTATGAAAACGATAGCTGCCAGCGCAGGCATTCATTGCGCTGCAGCCATTTTTCACTTGAAAAGTGTCGGGCGGCGCGAAGCCACCGCTTGCGTATCCGAGCGGGCCGATGCACCATCCAGGCCCATGAGCTGTCACGCCACTGTCATCCAGCCGGTCAACAATGGGGCTTATTTTTTGCTCGAAAGATTCGCCCTTGCTGCTGTCCGACCCCATCGCCTTGCCGCCGTTTGCCGCCGTGCCCGTGAAGTTTCTTGACCGCGACCACAGCATCCTGGCCTTCAACGAGAGGGTGCTCGACTGGGCAAGGCGCGAGGACGTGCCGCTGCTGGAGCGGCTGCGCTTTTTGTGCATCGTGTCGTCCAACCTGGACGAGTTCTTTGAAGTGCGCGCCGCGCCGCACCTGACCGCCGCCCAGGGCAAGGACCAGAAGGGCACCTACACCGCCCAGTCCTTCAAGGCGCTGTCGGCCGCCGCCCACGACATGGTGGCGCGGCAGTATTCGCTCTACAACGACCAGCTGCTGCCCGCTTTCAAGGAGCACGGCATCCACATCGTCTCCCACGGCGAGCGCACGCCCGCGCAGCGGCGCTGGGTCAAGAGCTATTTCGAGCGGGCGGTGCGGCCCCTGTTGATTCCGGTCGGGCTGGACCCGTCGCATCCGTTTCCGCAGGTGGCCAACAAGTCGCTGAACTTCATCGTGCGGCTCGGCGGGCGCGACGCCTTCGGCCGCGAGAATGAAATCGCCATCGTCAAGGTGCCGCGCGTGCTGCCGCGCCTGATCCACATGCCCAGCCGGGGCGACGAGAAAGGCAAGCGGCTGTTCTTGTCGCTCTCCAGCGTGATCCGGGCGCACCTGGCCGACCTGTTCCCCGGCCGCAAGGTAGGCGAGTTCTCGCAATTCCGCGTCACCCGCAACTCCGATCTGGAAGTCGATGAGGACGATGTGAAGAACCTGCGCACCGCCCTGCGCCTGGGGCTGGAGCAGCGCCACTACGGCCAGGCGGTGCGGCTGGAGGTGTCGGCCGGCTGCTCGGAGTATTTGTCGGGCTTCTTGCTCACGCAGTTCGACCTGCCTGCGCTGGCGCTGTACCGGGTGCATGGCCCGGTCAACCTGGTGCGGCTGACGCAGCTGGTCGATCTGGTGAACGACCCGAAGCTGCTGTTTCCGCGCTACCAGGCGTCCTACCCGAAGCAGCTGCTGCCGGGCCAGTCGCTGTTTGCGCGGCTCCAGCAGGGCGATGTGTCGATCCACCAGCCTTTCGAGAGCTTTGACGGCGTGCTGGCGTTTTTGCGCGAGGCGGTCAACGACCCGAACGTGCTGGCGATCCGGCAGACCATCTACCGCACCGGCCCGGAGTCGGAGCTGATGGTGCTGCTGCGCGAGGCGGTGCGGCGCGGCAAGGAGGTCATGGTGGTGGTCGAGCTGAAGGCGCGCTTTGACGAGGAGGCCAACATCAACTGGGCCGAGATGCTCGAATCCATCGGCGCGCAGGTGGTCTACGGCGTGATGGGCCTGAAGACCCACGCCAAGATGCTGCTGGTGACCCGGCGCGAAGGCCGGCGCCTGGTGCGCTATGCCCACCTGTCCACCGGCAACTACAACCCCGGCACGGCGCGGCTCTACACCGACATCAGCTACCTGACGGCCGATGCCAAGCTGACGGCCGATATCGACCATGTGTTCGTGCACCTGGCCAGCCACAGCCGGCTGCCCAGGCTGCACCACCTGCTGCTGGCGCCGTTCCAGCTGCACCGCCGGCTGCTGGAGAAAATCGAGCAGCTGGCGCAGGCGGCGCGGCGCGGCAAGGACACGCGCATCGTCGTCAAGACCAACGCGCTGACCGATGAAGACCTGATGCGGGCGCTGGTCAAGGCCGGGCAGTGCGGTGTGAAGATCGATCTGATCGTGCGCGGCGCCTGCATGCTGCCGGCGCAGGTGCCGGGCGTGACCGACAACATCCGGGTGCGCTCGGTGGTCGGGCGCTTCCTGGAGCATTCTCGGGTGTTTTATTTTCGCTGCGGCGAGGACGAGACGCTCTACCTGTCGAGCGCCGACTGGATGAACCGCAACATGCTGCGCCGGGTCGAGCTGGCCTGGCCGGTGAACGATCCAGTGATTCGCCAGCGCCTCATCGACGAATGCCTGGTGGCCTACCTGCACGATGGGCGCGATGCCTGGGACATGCAGCCCGACGGCAGCTACCTGCTGGTCAAGCCGGCTGATCCGGCCCGGCGTCACGGGGCGCAGGCCGCGCTGATGGCCCGCTATTCGCTGGCCCGAAAAGGTGAAAGGTAATCCGATGGACCTGATCTTGTGGCGTCATGCCGAAGCCGAGGAACTGACCGGACACGGGGCCGAGGACAGCGCCCTCGATCTGGCGCGCCGGCTGACGGCGCGCGGGGAAAAGCGGGCCGTGCGCATGGCCGAATGGCTGAACCGGCAACTGCCGGACAGCACCCGCATCCTGTCGAGTCCGGCGCGGCGCTGCGAGCAGACCGCCCTGGCGCTGGGCCACAAATTCAAGACCTATGGCGACCTGGCGCCGGGCGCCACGCCGGCGCAGCTGCTGGCGCTGGCGCAGTGGCCATCAAGCAGAATGCCGATCCTGGTGATCGGGCACCAGCCGACGCTGGGCCAGACGATTGCCCAGCTGCTGCACTTGCAGGAGAGCGACTGCGCCATCAAAAAAGGCGCGGTCTGGTGGCTGCGCAGCCGCGAGAAGGAAGGCCAGGTGGAAGCCATCGTGGTCACGGTGCAGTCGCCCGAATTCCTGTGAATTGGTGCATGCATTCTTGCGTGCCCGATTTTCTCTTTCCTCAGCAGGGGAATGAGAAAAATCGGGAAGACGGGGGCTTCTTGCGCATGTTGATGTGTCAAACAAGGCTGCAGCGCAAGCAGCGCTTGCGCAAGCAGCTATAAATTCAGTAGCGAAAAAGCGCCCGGCCCGCAGCGCTTGCAAAGGCAGCTTGGCACGCCGGCCATCCTTTTCTGGCGTCAGGCGCTTGACACCAGCAGCAGCGTCCAGGGCGTCTTCTGCCAGGCCAGAACTTCTTCCTGCAGCAAATAAGCCGATTGCGGAAACGCCTGCTCCCAGCCGGGGCGGCAGGTAAGGCAAAAGCGGCGGCCCGGCTCGGCATCCCATTGGAGCTGCAAGCCCTTCAGGTCGGGGTCGCGCCGGGCATGGCAGAGGATGACCGCCAGGCGCAGGCACAGCAGCTGCTGCACGAACATCCGGTCTTCAAAATCGGCCTCCAGCTTGCGCAGCTTGCCCCGGTGGCCCAGCACCAGCAGGCTCAGCCGATGCATCTCATGCACCGCGAAGCCGGGCGCGTCGGCATTGTCCAGGATGTAGGCGCCGTGCTTGTGGTAGTAGGTGTGTGAAATCTGGCTGCCGACTTCATGCAGCTGCGCGGCCCAGGCCAGCTCGCGCTGCCGGCCCGTCAGCTCGGCCTTGGGCAGGGTGCCTCCCGCCGCCATCAGGTACAGCTGCTGCGCCACCTGGCTGAGCCTTTCGGCCTGCACGCTGTCGGTATTGAAATTGTGGGCCAGGCGCTGCACGCTGGCGGCGCGCAGGTCGGCCAGGTCGGCCTCCCGGTCGAGCAGGTCGTACAGCACGCCATGGCGCAGGGCGCCTTGCGCCGCCGCCATTTGCTCGATGTCCAGCAGGTCGAACACCGCCCGCAGCACGCTCAGGCCGCCGCCGATGACGGCGCGGCGCTCATCCTTCAGGCCCTCCAGCTTGAGCCGCTCGGCGCTTTGCGCCTTGACCAGCTTGTCGAGCAGCCAGTCCAGCCCGCCCTGGGTGACCACGCCCGGCGGCCAGCCGGCGGCCGCCAGCACCTCGCAGACCGCGCCGATGGTGCCCGACGAGCCGTAGGCTGCATCCCAGGCGCCGGCGCGGTAAGTCGCCATGCTCTCGTCAAGCACCGCCTTGGCCGCCACTTCGGCCAGCTGGAATGCCCGGCTGCTGAACTGGCCGTCGGGAAAGTAACGCATCGACCAGGCCACGCTGCCGACGCGGTAGGACTCCAGCTGGCGCGTTTGCAGACCCTGGCCCAGGATCATCTCGGTCGAGCGGCCACCGATATCGACCACCAGGCGGCGCTCGTCCGACTGCTGCAGCAAGTGCGCCACGCCCTGGTAGATCAGCCGGGCTTCCTCGCGCCCGGCAATCACGTCGATGGGAAAGCCCAGGACTTTCTGGCCGTGCTGGATGAATTCGTCGCGGTTCAGGGCTTCGCGCAGGGTCTGGGTGGCCACGGCCCGGACTTGGCTTTTCTCGAACCCGGCCAGCCGCTCGCCAAACCGGGCCAGGCAGTCCCAGCCGCGCTGCATCGCGTCCTGGGTCAGGTTGCGGTCGGCGTCCAGGCCGTTGCCCTGGCGCACGGTTTCCTTGAGGTATTCGATGCGGTGGATGCGGCCATGGTCAAAGCGCCCGATTTCCAGGCGAAAGCTGTTGGATCCCAAGTCCACGGCCGCCAGCAGTGTTCCGTTTTGCATGTCTGATGTTCCGGTTGAAAACCCAGCATAGCACTGGCGCCCGGCACGCATTTTCAAGCCCATCCGTCAGCCCACGAGCCGGCCGTCGGCGCTCATCAGGCTTTGCGTCACATAGTCGCTGCTGCGGCGCCGGGCATTGAAGGCAACGCGAAAACCGCCCAGGTCCAGGCTGGCGCGCTGCTGGAAACCGGCCAGCGCGCTCTGGCGCGTCAGCGGGCCGTCGACCCTGCTCAACACTTCAAAGGCGTAGCGGGCGGCGATGAAGCCGGCCAGGCCGAGCGGCGTGGGCGGCTCGTCAAAGAGCCGCGCCAGCGTGTCGCGGTACTGCCGCACCACCGGCAGGCCGGCATTGACCATCGGCACCGGCTGGGTCACGATCACCGGCGTTTGGCGCGCCACACCCATCTGCATCAGGGTTTGCAGGTTGACATCGGCCAGTGCGACGATGTAGCGCTGGCGGGTCTGCTTTTCCATGCCCTGGGTGAACTCCGCCAGCTCCGGCGTGCCGCCTACGAAAAGCAGCACCGCCGGGGTCGCCGGCGTCAGCTTCTGGCCCATCTTGCGCAAATCGCCACTGGCCTGGAACGATTGCAGCTGCAGCTGCATGTCCGACGCGATGCGTTCGACCTCCAGGTGATAGGCGGCATGGTCCCGGCCGCTCGCATAGACCGCGCCCAGCGCCTTCATGCCCATGACCGACAAGGTCTTGAGCGCATGCGCGATCTGCTCCTGGCGGCCGGCAAAGATCGGGAAGGTGTTGTCGTCGATTTCGAGGCTGGAGTTTTGCAGCCAGGGCGCGGCATGCGCGATGTCCAGCCCGCCTTGACGGGGCAGCGCGGCCAGCTGGCTGGCCAGCGCATCGCCGACAGTGCCCGACAGCGCCAGGCACGACGGGTCTTTTTTCAGTTCCTCCAGTGCGGCGCGCAGGCTCGCCGGCGTGCCATCGGTTTCCAGCGCGACATGCTCGACCCGCCGGCCGCGAATGCCGCCGCGTGAATTGATGTCCTGCCAGGCGGCGCGCGAGCCGATCAGGAAATCCTTGGAGACATCCTGCTGCGCCTCGGAAAAGTCCACCAGCTGGGCCACCATCAGCCGGCGCGCAGCCGGGGCCGGTTTGGCAGGCTGCTGCGCCCAGGCTGGCGCCGCCGCGCTGGCCGCCAGCAGGCCGGCGCGCTGGAGCCACTGGCGGCGGCTCTGGAGGGGGTGGGGCAAATACATGGTGGGTTTCTCCCAGGGCCGGGGCTGGGGCCGGCAAACAGGTTGCTATGAAATAAATAGCTATCAGCGCAGATACATCCTGCGCTGGAGCCCTGAATGACCAGAAAAAAGCTGCCGGTGCGCGCCGGGCCGGGTTCAGCGGCCTGCCGGTGGCGGCATGAGCACGCTGTCTACGATATGCACGACACCATTGGTGGCGGCAATGTCGGGCGTCTGCACCATCGCGTCCTCGACCGTCACAAACTCGCCGGCGCGCGACAGCGCCAGGTTGGCGCCGTTGACGGTCTTGCTGTTGCCATTCTTGACATCGGCCGCCATCACCTGGCCAGGCAGGACGTGGTAGGTCAGCACGGCCTTGAGCTTGGCCGGGTCATTGGCCAGGGCCGCCAGCGTGCTGGCCGGCACCTTGGCAAAGGCTTCATTGCTGGGTGCGAAAACGGTGAACGGGCCGCTGCCCTTGAGCGTGTCGCCCAGGCCGGCCTTGGCGACCAGGCTATTCAACGTGCTCAGGCGTGGCTGCGCTGCCAGGGTATCGGCCACTGAGACAGGGCGCGGGCCTGAAGCACAGCCGGAAAGCACGGCCAGGGTTGTGACGGCAAAGATGAAATGGCGCTTGAGCATGGTTGTTTTCCTGAAGAACGCGTTAAGGACAGGCGCCAAGCGTAGGTAGCTTGCGTGACTGGTTTGTGACAAATGTTTGAAACTTTTGTGACACCTGTAAAACGCTGGTCTCACCAGGGTGAAAGGCGGATTTGTCATGCACCTGTCACACAAGACACCTACAGTTGCGCCATCTTTCTTAACAACCGCAGAGGTGTCCTGATGAAATCAATGCTCAATGTCTCCATGACCGTGACCCTGGGCGCTGCCCTGATGTCGTTTGCCACTCTCTCGGCCGCGCAGGATGTGACCGGCGCCGGCGCCAGCTTTCCGGCGCCGCTGTATTCCAAGTGGGCCGCCGACTACAACAAGGCGACCAACGTCAAGATCAACTACCAGTCGGTCGGCTCCGGTGCCGGCCTGCGCCAGATCGAGGCCAAGACGGTCGATTTCGGCGCCTCGGATGCGCCCTTGAAGGATGACGAGCTGGCCAAGAAGGGCCTGATGCAGTTTCCGATGGTGATCGGCGGCGTGGTGCCGGTGGTCAACATCAAGGGCATCGCCTCGGGCCAGCTCAAATTGAGCGGCGCGGTGCTGGGCGACATCTACCTGGGCAAGATCACCAAGTGGACCGACCCGGCCATCAAGGCGCTGAACCCGACGCTGCCCCTGCCGGATGCGGCCATCGCGCCGGTGCGCCGCGCTGACGGCTCGGGCACCAGCTTCATCTTCACCAACTACCTGAGCAAGGTCAACCCGGAGTGGAAGACCAAGGTGGGCGAGGGCACGGCGGTGAACTGGCCGGTGGGCGCCGGCGGCAAGGGCAATGAGGGCGTAGCCGCTTTCGTGGGCCGCCTGCCCAACTCCATCGGCTATGTGGAATACGCCTATGTCAAGCAGAACAAGATGACCTTTGCGCAGCTGAAAAATGCCGACGGCAACTTTGTCTCGCCAGAAGACACCGCTTTCAAGGCTGCCGCCGCCGGCGCCGACTGGTCGAAGACCTTCTACCAGATCCTGACCGAGCAGCCGGGCAAGGACGCCTGGCCGCTGACCGGCGCGACCTTCATCCTGATGCAGAAAGTCCAGGACAAGCCGGGCCAGGCCACGACCGCCCTGAAATTCTTCGACTGGGCCTACAAGAACGGCGACAAGACCGCCGACGACCTGGACTACGTGCCCATGCCCGCCAACGTGAAGTCCATCGTTGAAAAATCATGGGGCGAGATCAAGGACGGCGCCGGCAAGGCCGTGGCCTACAAGTAATCAGTAGCCAACGTCACCAACCAGTCGCCAGGCCATGGGTTCCGCACTTCAGCTTTCAACCACGGGGGGTTAATTCGTGTCCTCTACACTTCCGGCAAGCCGGACCGTTTTTGAGTCACCGGCGCAAGCGAACGGACGCGCCATGACCACTCCTCCTCCTGTCAGACCTGTCAATCGAAGCCCGCTGCCTGACCGCATTTTCGGCTGGCTCGCGCTGGCGGCGGCGCTGCTGACCCTGAGCCTGCTGTTCGGCATCCTGGTGTCGCTCATCATCGGCGCCTGGCCTGCCATCAGCAAGTACGGCCTGGGCTTTCTGACCAGCAGTGTCTGGGACCCGGTGCAGAACGAGTACGGCGGGCTGGTGATGATCTACGGCACGCTGGCCACCTCCTTCATCGCCTTGCTGATCGCGGTGCCGGTCAGCTTCGGCATTGCGCTGTTCCTGACCGAGCTGTCGCCGGCCTGGCTCAAGCGCCCGCTCGGCACCGCCATCGAACTGCTGGCCGCGGTGCCCTCGATTGTTTATGGCATGTGGGGCCTGCTGGTGTTCGGCCAGATCCTGGCAACCTATGTGCAGCAGCCGCTGCAGGCCGTGTTCAGCGACGTGCCTGTCCTGGGCGCGCTGTTCTCGGGCCCGCCGGTCGGCATCGGCATTTTGTCGGCCGGGATCATCCTGGCCATCATGATCATTCCGTTCATCGCCTCGGTGATGCGCGACGTGTTCGAGGTCACGCCGGTGCTGCTCAAGGAATCGGCCTACGGCCTGGGTGCCACGACCTGGGAAGTGGTGTCCAAGGTCGTGCTTCCCTACACCAAGGCCGGCGTCATGGGCGGCATCATGCTGGGGCTGGGCCGGGCGCTGGGCGAGACCATGGCGGTGACGTTTGTCATCGGCAACTTCAACCAGCTCGACTCGCTGAGCCTGTTCCAGGCGGCCAACAGCATCACCTCGGCCCTGGCCAACGAGTTTGCCGAAGCGGCCGACGGCCTGCACCAGGCGTCATTGATCTACCTGGGGCTGGTGCTGTTCTTCATCACCTTCGTGGTGCTGTCGCTGTCCAAGCTGCTGCTGTCGCAGCTGCAGAAAAATGAAGGAGCCAAGACATGAGCGCCGTGATGCAAGGGCAGAAGGCACAGACGGCCCAGCTGGCCAAGGTGGCCAGGTTCAACCAGCGCAAACGGGTCAACAAGATTGCATTGGTGCTGTCGCTGGCGGCCATGGCCTTCGGTTTGTTCTGGCTGTTCTGGATACTCTGGGAAACCGTCAGGCAGGGCATCGGCGGCATTTCGGTCGCCACCTTCACCCAGATGACGCCGGCGCCCAACGAGGAGGGCGGCATTGCCAACGCGATCTACGGCTCCTTTTTGATGGTGCTGCTGTCGACCTTCATCGGCACGCCGATTGGCATCATGGCCGGCATCTACCTGGCCGAATACAACACCAAGGGGCCGCTGGCGTCGGTCACCCGCTTCGTCAACGACATCCTGCTGTCGGCGCCGTCCATCGTGATCGGCCTGTTCGTCTATGCGGTGGTGGTGTCGCGCTTTCATTCGTTTTCAGGCTGGGCTGGCGTGATGGCGCTGGCGTTGATCGTGATTCCGGTGGTCATCCGCACCACCGAGAACATGCTGCAGCTGGTGCCGCCCGGCCTGCGCGAGGCGGCCTATGCCCTGGGCGCGCCCAAGTGGAAGGTCATCACCAGCATCACCCTGCGCGCCGCCCGCTCCGGCGTCGTGACCGGCGTGCTGCTGGCCGTGGCCCGCATTGCCGGCGAGACCGCGCCGCTGCTGTTCACCGCCTTGAACAATCAGTTCTGGACCTCCAACCTGGACCAGCCGATGGCCAGCCTCCCGGTCACCATCTTCAAGTTCGCCATGAGCCCGTATGAAAACTGGCAGCAGCTGGCCTGGGCCGGCGTCTTCATCATCACCGTGGCGGTGCTGGGGCTCAACATTCTGGCCCGCGTGCTGACACGCAAAAAAGACTGACCCGCCTCCAGCTCCCCATAAGACAAGGTCAACAATGCCTACCCAGACAGCCATCCAAGAAAAATCGAAAATTTCGGTCAGCAACCTGAATTTTTACTACGGCAAATTCCATGCCCTGAAGAACATCAACCTGGAAATTCCCCAGAACAAGGTGACCGCCTTCATCGGCCCTTCCGGCTGCGGCAAATCGACCCTGCTGCGGATCTTCAACCGCATGTACGAGCTGTACCCCGAGCAGCGGGCCGAAGGCGAAGTCATGTTTGAGGGCACCAACCTGCTGACTTCCAAGGAAGACGTTGCCCTGATTCGCGCCAAGGTCGGCATGGTGTTCCAGAAACCCACGCCGTTCCCGATGTCGATCTACGACAACATCGCCTTCGGCGTGAAGCTGTTCGAGAGCCTGAACTCGTCGGACATGGACGAGCGGGTCGAATGGGCGCTGCGCAAGGCGGCGCTCTGGACCGAGGTCAAGGACAAGCTCAACCAGAGCGGCTCCAGCCTGTCCGGCGGCCAGCAGCAGCGGCTGTGCATCGCGCGCGGCATCGCCATCAAGCCCGAAGTGCTGCTGCTCGACGAGCCTTGCTCGGCGCTCGACCCGATCTCGACCGCCAAGGTCGAGGAACTGATCGCCGAGCTGAAAAACGACTACACGGTTGTCATCGTGACCCACAACATGCAGCAGGCCGCCCGCTGCAGCGATTACACCGCCTACATGTACCTGGGCGACCTGGTGGAGTTCGGTGCTACCGAAGAGCTGTTCTTCAAGCCCAAGCGCAAGGAAACCGAAGACTACATCACCGGCCGTTTCGGCTGAGCCCCCGCATAACCACAACCCCATCACCGCAGGCACCAGGAGCAAACAATGGCTGATAAACATCTGTCCACCCAGTTCGACAGCGAACTCAACGGCGTGTCGTCGCGGGTCATGGAACTCGGCGGACTGGTCGAGTCGCAGCTTCGGCTGGCGATCTACGCGCTGTCGCAGTACAGCGCGGAAAGCGCCAATCAGGTCATCGAGACCGAACTCCGCGTCAACGGCATGGAGCTCGACATCGACCGCGAACTGTCGTCCATCATTGCCCGGCGCCAGCCGACGGCCCGCGATTTGCGATTGCTGATTGCTATTTCAAAGACCACCGCCAACCTGGAGCGGGCTGGCGACGAGGCCGCCAAGATTGCCCGCATGGTCAAGTCCATCATGCACAGCGGTGCCTCGCGCACGCTGCCCTCGTCCGACCTGCGGGTGGCGGCCGACCTGGCCTCGGGCCTGCTGCGCAAGGCGCTCGACGCCTTTGCCCGGCTGGATACGGCGGCGGCGGTGTCCATTCTGAAGGAAGACGACCAGATCGATGCCGAGTTCGACGGCTTCGTGCGCAAGCTCATCACCTACATGATGGAAGACCCGCGCACCATCTCGGCCAGCCTTGATCTGCTGTTCGTCGCCAAGGCCATCGAGCGGGTCGGGGACCATGCCAAGAACATCGCCGAGTTCATCATCTACATCGTCAAGGGCGCCGATGTCCGGCACAGCCCGATGGACCAGATCGAGTCGGCTGTCAAATAAAGCCAGCCTGCCAACACGCCAACCGCCCCCGATGAAACACTTGCCCCGCGTATTGATTGTTGAAGACGAACCTGCCATTGCCGAGCTGATTCAGGTCAACCTGAAGCACGGCGGCTTCAGCCCGGTGGTGGCCTACGACAGCGTGGCGGCCCAGCGCGAGCTGGACGCGGTGCTGCCCGATGTCATTTTGCTCGACTGGATGCTGCCGGGGCAAAGCGGGCTGTCGCTGGCACGCCACTGGCGCAAGCAGCCGCGCACCAAGAGCATTCCGATCCTGATGCTGACGGCACGGGGCGACGAGCCGGACAAGGTGGCGGGGTTGGATGCCGGCGCCGACGACTACATCACCAAGCCGTTTTCAACCCAGGAGCTGCTGGCGCGCATCCGCGCCGTGCTGCGCCGGCATGCGCCCGAGGCGGTCAGCGACAGCGTGACCGTGGGCGGCCTGACGCTGGACGCGGCCACCCACCGCATTGCCCACCAGGGCCAGGAACTCAGGCTGGGGCCGACCGAGTTCAAGCTGCTGCACTACCTGATGAAGCATGCCGAACGGGTCCACAGCCGCAGCACCCTGCTCGACAAGGTCTGGGGCGACCATGTGTTCATCGAGGAGCGCACGGTCGACGTGCATGTCAAGCGCCTGCGCGAAGCCCTGGGCGCGGCCGGCCCCATGGTGGAAACCGTTCGCGGCGCGGGCTACCGGCTGACGGCTGTCGCGGCGCCAAAAACCGCCGCTGCCGCCCCCGCCGGTAAATGATCGGGCGCTGGATCACGCTGGCCGCCTGCGCCGCTGCGGGCGGCGGCCTGGGCTGGTGGGCCGGCGCCAGGGAGGGCCTGGCCTGGGGCCTGCTGCTGGGCGCGGTCAGCTGGCAGCTGCTCGACAGCCTGCATTCCCGGCGGCTCATGAAATGGCTGCGCTCCGAGCAAAGCAATGAAACGCCGCTGCTGATGGCCGGCGCGCAGCCACGGCTGCCCGGCGTCTGGGGCGAGGTGGCCGACCGGGTGCGCCGCCTGCTGAAAAACCGCCATCAGCAGTACAGCGACAGCCAGGGGCGTCTGGATGAGCTGCTGGCCGCCCTGCAAGCCTCACCCAATGGCGTGGTGCTGCTGGACGATGAGGGCCGCATCGAATGGTGCAACCAGACGGCGGCGCAGCATTTCGGCTTCGATGCGAAGCGCGACATCCAGCAGCATGTGGCCAACCTGGTGCGCCAGCCGGCCTTCAATGCCTACATGTCGGCGGCCAATTTTTCGAACGACGTGCTGATTCCGGGCAGTTCCAGTACCCCGGCGCGGCCGATGAAGCTGTCGGTGCATGTGCACCGCTACGGCAAGGGCCGAAAACTGCTGCTGTCGCGCGACATCACCGCGCTGGAGCAGGCCGAGGCGATGCGACGCGATTTCGTCGCCAACGTGTCGCATGAAATCCGCACGCCGCTCACGGTGGTGGCCGGCTTCATCGAAACCCTGCAGAACCTGCCGCTTAAAAAACCCGACCGCGACCGCTACCTGGCCCTGATGGCGCAGCAGTCCCAGCGCATGCAGACGCTGGTCGAGGACTTGCTCACCTTGTCGCGGCTCGAAGGCAGCCCGCTGCCCGGCGCCAGCGAATGGAGCAAGACCGCCACGCTGTTTGTCCAGTGCGAGCAGGAAGCCAGGGCGCTGTCGGGCGTGCTCGCGCCGCAGGGCCACCAGCTGGTGTTCGAGCCCGGCCCGGACTGCGAGATTGCCGGCATCCAGCGGGAAATCGCCAGCGCCCTGTCGAATCTGGTGACCAATGCGGTGCGCTACACGCCCGAGAAGGGCTTGATCCGGGTCAGCTGGGCACTGCTGGCCGACGGGCGCGGCAAGTTCAGCGTGCAGGATTCAGGGCCGGGCATTGCGCCGGAGCACCTGCCCCGGTTGACCGAGCGCTTCTACCGGGTGGACCGCAGCCGCTCGCGTGAGAGCGGCGGCACCGGCCTGGGGCTGGCGATCGTCAAGCATGTGGCCCAGCGCCACGGCGCCGAGCTGCAGATCACCAGCCAGCTCGGGCAGGGCTCGTGCTTTGCCATGGTGTTTCCCCCGGCGCGGGTGCGGGCGCTGCAGCTACAGCTGCATCCATCAGCGTAGCGTGAAATCGCCCTGGTTTTCAACCACGGCGTTCAGGGCATCCGGCGGATTTTGCTACTGAATTCATAGCTGCTTGCGCAGGTGCCGCATGCGCAAGAAGCTTGTTTGATACTGAAGAGTTGTTTTGGGCCAGCACGAAGGCGTGCAAGGCGCTTGGGCGACTCAGGCGGCCTGGATCCCGGCGCCTGGCGTTTGCTGGCTGCGCCTTACCGCCTGCAGCAGCAAGGCCAGCAGGCAGGCCGCCACCAGGGCGATGGCCAGTGCGCTGGCGGCCCAGAAGCTGCTGGCTGAGGGGTGCGCCGGCCAGCCGGCAAGGCCCAGGTAGGCCAGCCGGTAGCCGCCCAGCAGCCCCAGCCCCCACAGCAGCACGGCGTAGAGCACCAGCGGGGCCAGCGTGATGCGGTAGCAGCGCAGCAAAAAGCCGCACAGCGCCTGAATCGCATCGGCCAGATGGTAGAGGGCTACCCACAGCAGCAGGCCGGAAGCCAGCGCGATGATTTCCGGGTTGCCCGAATACCAGCCGGCGATCCATCCTCTTGCTAGTGAAATAGTAGCTGCCAGCGCAAGCGCTATCAGCGCTGTAAGCCTTAAACCTATATAAACCACGCGCCTGGCATGGTCCGGCCGGCCCGCGCCCAGCCAGAACGACACCCTGGCGCTGCAGGCAACGCCCATCGACAACGGCATCATGTACAGCACCGCCGCCACGCTGGCGGCGATCTGGTGGCTGGCGGTGGCCAGCGTGCCCAGCCGCGAGATGAACAGCGCCATCAGAGTGAAGGAAGTGACTTCGACCAGGTAGGCCAGCCCGCCCGGCAGGCCCAGCCGGGCAAAGGCGCGCAGTTGCGCCCAGTCGGGCCGCTCCATGCGGCGCCAGAGCTGGTAGGGCCGGTACAGCGCCTGCGTGCGCAGCATCACCAGCGCCAGGATCATCAGAAGGTAATTGACCAGCAGCGTGGCCCAGGCGCAGCCGACGGCACCCATCGGCTCCACCCCAAGGCCGCCGCCGACCAGCCAGACCGACAGCGGAACCTTGATGGCCAGCGCGCCCATCTGCAGCCAGGTCACCAGGCGCGGCTTGCCCAGCGACTGGTTGAAAGTGCTGTAGAGCCGAAACAGCAGGGCCGGCACAAACGAAAACGCCAGCACCGCAAGGTAGTGCTCGACCTCGCCGCGCATCAGCTCTGGCACCTGTGCCCAGCGCAGCAGCGCGCCCGGCAACAGCAGGGCCGCCATGCCGGCGATGCTGACCAGACCGCACAGGTAAAGGCTTTGCCGCAGCGAGCGGCCCACCGCCTCATGCCGGCGCGCCCCGAGCATCTCGGCCCAGATCGGCAGCAGCGCCTGCACCACGCCCATCAGGCTGACAAACACGCTGATGTAGATCGCCGAGCCGACCGACAGCGCCGCCAGTGCCGCATCGCTGTGGCGGCCGGCAATCATGGTGTCGGCGACACCGAAAGCCATCACCGCCAGCTGGCCCGCCAGCACCGTGCCCGCATGGCGGACGATCACCCTGAGCTCGCTCATTGCTGGTTAGTGCGCCGCCGGGCTGGACGGCGAGGACTTGGCCTGGCCGACCCGTTTGAACACCAGCATGTTTTCAGTCTTGTCGGTGGGCTTGCGCACCGTGGCCAGAAAAGCCCAGTCGGGCAGGTTCACCGCAGTGCCCAGGCTGTCCTGCCTGCTCACATCCACCACCAGGTAGGGGCAGCTGGCCTGCGGGCCGGTCTGGCGCAATTCAAGCTGGCCGTGGTACTGCAGCGCCGCCGCCTGCGCGCTCTCGACGCCGTAGATCTCGACGCAGGCCTTTTTATCGACCAGGCTGGCGACCTGGCGCGACAGCGGCCCCAGGCTGCGCGCATAGTCCAGCAGCGGCATCCACAGCGTCATCAGCAGCAGCCAGCACAAGGTCGCGCCGCCGGCGGGCAGCACCAGCGATTTCCAGATCGCCGAGCGATGGGCGCCGGTGCGCCAGCGCACCAGCCAGGCCCAGGCCAGCGTGGCGGCCACTGCCGCCACGAAGGCGACCAGGGAAAAGCTTGGTTCAAAGCCAGGCGCCAGCTTGGCCACATTGGCCGCCGGCTTTTGCGGAATGCCGGTCTGCATGGCAATCCAGATCACCCAGATGGCCAGGGCGCAGGTGGTGAAAAACAGCAGCGTGAACCAGTCGATCAGCGACGCCACGCTGCGCTGCAGTGTGGGAAGCGCAAAGGCGGCCAGCGCGGCCAGCGGCGGCAGGGCGAGCAGCAGGCTGCGGTCAGACGCCGTGGTGGTCAGCGCCGAGGCAATGGCCATGCCGGCAAACCACAGCGGCAGCGCCACATGCCGGCTCGTCAGCTGCCGGCGCCAGCGCCACAGCGTCCACAGGGCCAGCGGCCAGGTCGGCCAGGTGAACCACACCAGCAGGCGGCCCAGGCTGCGCCAGTCATTCCAGGCCGACCCGCCGCCCGCGCCAGGCAGGTCGATGCGCCAGCGCCACAGGTCCAGGCCCAGGCACAGCAGCGACACGGCCAGCGTGGTGCCGGCAATCAGCAGCAGCCAGTGCAGGCTGTGCTTCTTGCTGGCCGCATCGGCATCGGGCGGTTGATGGCGACAGCGAAGCTGGCCCCATTCGACCAGCGTGCCGCCCAGGCCGAGCAGCAGCGCCAGGGTTGGCGCCCCGCTGAGCGCGAGTCCGGCCAGGCCGACCGGCAGGCCGACAGCCGGGCCGATGAGGCTGCCGGCACGCCGGTAAGGGCTGGCCGCCATGGCATAAAACGTCAGGGTGGCAAACCCCAGCTGCGCCAGGGAGGGCGTGGTTTCATGGGAGAACTGTGCCAGGCCCAGGCTGGCAATCAGCGCCAGCACGCCGGCATCGGCAATGGCACGGGCATAGTCCACCGGGTCGGCCTCCCCGCCAAAGGCAAAGGCTACCGGCTGGGCCTGGGGACTGCGGGCCAGGTAATACACGGCATGCCAGGCGGCCGCCATCGTCGCCATCAACAGCAGCATGAAAGGAATCCGCACCGCCAGGGCCGGGTCCAGGAAGGGCAGGGCCTTGATGGCCACCGCACCCAGCCAGTACGGCATCAGCGCATCAAATCCGGTCGCCTGCCCGAGCAGCTGCGGCTGCAGCCAGTGCGCCGTGCCGGCGCTGAGTTCGCGCATCACGCCAAAGGCCGCGATGTCCTCGTTCTTCCACGGGCTGCGCCCCACGAAACCCGGCAATATATAGGCTACGCAAAACAGCAGCCGGGCCCAGAAGGGCAGCCGATAGACGGCGGACTGGGCAATGATGGCAGGGGATGGTTTGTTCAAAGCGGCGTGAGGATCGGAAGGAAAGGATGAATTCGCCAAGAGCGTGATGGGCGCCGAGAACCAGCGCCATGCTTGCGCTGTGAACTGTGCATCATAAATTTTGCCGAAAAAAAAGCAGCCTGAAATTCAGGCTGCTCTTTGACCGACCGGCGAAAGCGCTTGAAAGCTTATTCGGCGGCGACCGGTGCAGCGGCTGCGGGCGCTGCTTCCTTGGCAGCGGTCTTGCCGAAGCGGTTGCGGAAGCGCTCCACGCGGCCACCCATGTTGTCCACGGATTTTTGCGTGCCGGTGTAGAAGGGATGCGACTCGCTGGACGTGTCGAGCTTGTACAGGGGCAGCTTGCGGCCGTCTTCCATGTCCACCATTTCTTTGGTGTTCACGCACGAGCGGGTCACGAACTTGAAATTGTTGGACAAGTCCACGAAACAAACTTCGCGGTAGTTGGGGTGAATGCCTGCTTTCATGATTCTCTTTCCTTTTTCATCGTTTCGGTAGCCACCCGGACCAGTTCCCGGCACTTTCCATGAAGCCCATGATTATAGTGCATGGAGCCACACGCTTGTCGCTTCGCGTACTACGCTGCTTCCCCGGAGGGGGCCGCTGCGCCTGCGGCCCGGCAAAGCCGGTTCGGCGGCCCTTGCTGGCCTCCCCGAACTCGAAATCAACCGCCCCGGCGCATCATGTCGAAGAACTCGTGGTTATTTTTCGTGGCCTTCATGTTCTTCAGCATGAGTTCCATCGATTCGATCTCGTCCATGTTGTACATGAACTGGCGCAGGATGCGCGACTTCTGCAGGATCTCGGGCGCCAGCAGCAGCTCTTCCTTGCGGGTGCCGCTGCGGTTCAGGTTCAGGGCCGGGAACACGCGCTTTTCGTACAGGCGGCGGTCCAGGTGGATTTCGCAATTGCCGGTGCCCTTGAATTCCTCAAAGATCACCTCGTCCATGCGGCTGCCGGTATCGATCAGCGCGGTGCCGATGATGGTCAGGCTGCCGCCTTCCTCGATCTTGCGGGCGGCGCCGAAAAAGCGCTTGGGGCGCTGCAGCGCGTTGGCATCGACGCCGCCGCTCAGCACCTTGCCCGACGAGGGCAGCACATTGTTGTAGGCGCGGGCCAGGCGGGTGATGGAGTCGAGCAAGATGACCACGTCCTTGCCGAGTTCGACCAGGCGCTTGGCCCGCTCGATCACCATCTCCGCCACATGTACATGGCGCGCAGCCGGCTCGTCAAAGGTCGATGAAATCACTTCGGCGCGCACGCTGCGCTGCATCTCGGTCACTTCCTCGGGCCGTTCATCGACCAGCAGCACCATCATCACCACCTCGGGGTAGTTGGCGACGATGGCGTGGGCGATGTTCTGCATCATCACCGTCTTGCCGGACTTGGGCGGCGCCACCAGCAGGGCGCGCTGGCCCTTGCCGATGGGCGCGATGATGTCGATGATCCGGCTGGTGAGGTTTTCCTCGGCCTTGATGTCGCGTTCCAGCTTGAACTGCTCGCGCGGGAACAGCGGCGTCAGGTTCTCGAACATGACCTTGTGCTTGTTGTCCTC
>JAQGNK010000518.1 GCA_028291905.1 Polaromonas sp. | reverse complement strand
CTGATGGAGCGCTTCATCAATGCCGACTGCGACAGCTGCTGGCGCGACCCGGCCACGGCCCGGCCGGCCGTTGGCACGGTCGCGCTGGACTGGATCGCGCCGGGCAGCCGTGCGGACGACGCGCCGCTGTCGGCCGTCGCCACCCGCGATGCGCTGGCCCGGCTGGAGGCGTTGAAGCAAGGCGTGCCGGTTGCCAGCAAGACACTGCTGCATCCGGTCAAAGCCATCAAGGGCGCCAGGCTGCGGGTGGCGCATGGCCTGCCGGTGGCCGACTACCTGGGCGCGTCCATCGAACTCAAGCCAATCCCGTCATCGGCCCGGCAGCCGTGGACCGCCTGGCTGGCGCTGGTCGAAACCCTGCCGGCGGGAACCGAAGGCTCGCCGGTGGAAAGAAACCTGGTCAGAAACCTGTTGCAGCACACATGGAGCCTGCGCAAGCCGCTCTCAAAGAATGAGCAGAACCGTTTCTTTGAAGCCCGCTCGATGAGCATCGCCCCAGCCGCCAACCCGGAGCGCCTGCGGGTGATCGGCTGGGTGGAGGACGAAAAAAGCCGCATCGTGGCCGCAGCCCAGTCGCGCTGCCTGCCGCAGGCCAACTGACCAGGCTGGTGCGGGTACGGCCACGGCAGCCGCCGCCTGTTTTTTAATTCTCAAGCGTTTCAGGGCTGTAGCGCATGTATAACCTGCGCAGGCAGCTATTGAATTCATAGCACAATAAAACCAGATCAGGCCACCAGCCAGCTGACTCCCTATTGCCCGCGCCCCAAACACCCTTGGTTTTTGACGGCGCAGGCCTGCTGCGGCTATGCAATCTCGGCCACTGCGGCGGACTGAAAGCGTCCAATCCCAATAAGGTCTATTGGAATCGTCGTATGCGCCTGGCGTGGCCAGGCGGCTAAAATCAAACACCGGGCCCAAGCTTATTGCGCCCGGTTTTTTTTGCCCGGCTTTGCCCAGGCGCATCAAGACCGGGCCAGTCCAAGCGCCTTTTTTCTGTTCCACAACAACAGTTTTTCAAGGACTTGAACTGCCATGGATATCTTCGACTACGACAACATCCTCTTGTTGCCGCGCAAATGCCGGGTGCAAAGCCGCGCCGAATGCGACGCCAGCGTGACGCTGGGCGGGCGCAGCTTTCGCATTCCGGTGGTGCCGGCCAACATGAAGACCGTCATCAATGAAGCCCTCTGCGTCTGGCTGGCGAAGAACGGCTATTTTTATGTCATGCACCGCTTCGACCTGGACAACCTGCAGTTCGTGCGGGATATGAAGGCCCAGGGCGTCTATGCGTCGATCTCGCTCGGCGTGAAGCAGCCCGACTACGACACGGTGGACCAGCTGGTCGCCGAGGGCCTGGCGCCCGACTACATCACGATTGACATTGCCCACGGCCATGCCGACAGCGTGAGGGACATGATCGGCTACCTGAAGAAAAAACTGCCCGCAGCGTTTGTCATCGCCGGCAACGTCGCCACGCCCGAAGCGGTGATCGACCTGGAGAATTGGGGCGCCGACGCCACCAAGGTCGGCATCGGCCCCGGCAAGGTCTGCATCACCAAGATGAAAACCGGCTTCGGCACTGGCGGCTGGCAGCTGTCGGCGCTCAAGTGGTGCGCCCGCGTGGCGACCAAGCCGATCATCGCTGACGGCGGCATCCGCGAGCATGGCGACATTGCCAAGTCGATCCGCTTCGGCGCGACGATGGTGATGATCGGCTCGATGCTTGCCGGCCTGGAGGAAAGCCCCGGCCAGACGGTCGAGGTCGATGGCCGGCTGTTCAAGGAGTACTACGGCAGCGCGTCGGATTTCAACAAGGGCGAGTACAAGCATGTCGAGGGCAAGCGCATCCTGGAGCCGATCAAGGGCAAGCTGCTTGACACCCTGCGCGAGATGGAGGAAGACGTGCAAAGCGCCATCAGCTACGCCGGCGGCACCCGGCTGATGGATATCCGCAAAGTCAACTACGTGGTGCTGGGCGGAAAGAACTCGAACGAAGACCTGATGATGTGACGCGGCGCGGCGTTTGAGCTGCCTGGCAGGGCTTTAGGCAGCCAGACCGAGCAGTTCGAGCGCCAGCCGGTGCAGCCGGTGCGCAGGTTCGGCCAGGGCCTGCAGGATGCTGAAATGGTTCAGCCCCGGCAAGGCCTCGCAGACCGGCACGGCATCCAGACCCCAGGCCTGCCGGATCAGCTGGTTCTGCCGCAGGAATTCCGCGCTTTCATCGCCGCCCGCCACGCTGTAGAGCGCGCCTTGCGCGGGGCACGGCAGCAGCGCCGGGCTGGCGCGCTCCACCTGCTCGGGCGTCAGGTTCAGATCCTTGAGGAAAGGCGTCAGCCGGATCGGCTCCAGGTCGTAGAGGCCGGAAATCGAGAGTGCATTCCTGACCAGCATTTTGGGCAGGCCAGCTTCGTGGGCGGTCCAGTCAAAAGCCAGCAGCATCGCCGCCAGATGCCCGCCAGCCGAATGGCCAGCCACCGTAATGCGCGCCGGGTCACCGCCGAACTCTGCAATGTGCCGCCAGGTCCAGGCCAGCGCCCGGCTCATTTGCCGGACGATTTGGACAATGCTCACTGCCGGGCACAAGGCATAGTTGGGCACGACAACGCAGGCGCCGGCCTGGGTGAAGCTAGGGGCGATGAAGGAATGGTCGGACTTGTCCAGCGCCCGCCAGTAGCCGCCGTGGATGAACACCAGCACCGGCGCGCCTTTGCCGCCGTCAGGCAACTTGCCGACCGGGAAGATGTCGAGCGTTTCACCGGATTCGCTGCCGTAAGACAGGTCCAGCTGCGGCGAAAGCCGCTCGCGGGCAGTTGCAGACTCCTGCGCCCAGCGGGTGAGATGCACCGGATGATCGGGCACCAGCAGCCGGTTGTTGTACATGCTGTCCAGCCAGGCTGGATCACGGTTTGCTGCGGCACTGTTCATGTCTTGTCCTTGCTAGTTGCTCTGATGGGGTGCATCTTGGCACAGGCGCCTGGCCAGACGGCCATGAAAAAGGCCGCTGCCAACCTTTCGGTCGGCAGCGGCCTCTTGGCGTGAATGCCGGGCGAACTGCTCAGCGATTCAAATCAAGCTCAGTCGCGGAACGGCTTGCTGAACTTGCCCGGCTTCTTGGCCGCATCGCGCGGCACGAACACCTTGCCGGCTGGCTTGGCGAAGGCAGGCTTGCGGTTCTCGAAATCGGCACGGGGCGCGAAGCCTTCGTTGCCGCCGCCAAATCCACGGTCTTCACGCGGTGCAAAACCGGCATTGCTGTTGCCGCCACCAAAGCCACGGTCATCCGGGCGACGTGCGTTGCGGTCATTGAAGCCCGAACGGTCGGCATACGAATTGCCCTGCGGCGCTGGAGGACGGCCCTGGAAGGAGCCGCCACGGTCATCACGGTTGCCGCCGAAGCCGCCACCGGAATTGCCGCCGCCGAAGCTGCCTGCATTGCCACCGCCAAAACCGCCACTGGCGGGCTTGCGGCCGGCAAAGCCACCGCGGTCGCCACCGCCGCCGAAGCTGCGTCCGCCGCCACGGTCATCACGGCCACCACCGAAATTGCCGCGTGGGCGCTCGGAGGTCGGAGCAAAGCGCTGCTGCGGCTCCAGCCCGGGAATCGTGCTGGCC
>JAQGNK010000503.1 GCA_028291905.1 Polaromonas sp. | reverse complement strand
ATAGGCAATGTCGGCAAGCTGCACAAGCCGCGCGTCGAGCAGGCCAGTTTCGCGGTGCTCAAGGCGCCCGACATTCCCAGCGTGCTGGTCGAAACCGCCTTCATCAGCAACCCCGGCGAGGAAGCGCGGCTGCGCAGCGACAGCTACCAGATCCAGCTGGCCGATGCGCTGATGCGCGGCATTTCGGGCTACTTTGCCAAAAACCCGCCCCTGGCGCGCAACCGGGCGGTCTAGCTGGCAGTGGTTTTTCAGCAGGCTGCCCATCGGATGCTGCCATGCCAAAAAAGGGCCGAACGATGCAGGTCAACTCAACAAACACAGTACGACAAGCAGCGACGGTCTCTTCCTACAGACGAGCTACAAGGAGCAACCTATACTGAAATTACAGGCTACGCAGAGACACACACAGTGTGAACACCCTGACATATCAGCCTGGTTTTACTAAAAAGGTGACCCTTATGAATACGAAAATCCTGATGTCAGTTGCCGCCGCCGCCCTGATCGGCCTGACCGGCTGCAGCACCCGCCCGACCAATGCGCAAGTTGGGACCGCAGCGGGCGCGGTGCTCGGCGGCGTGGCTGGAAATGCGGTATTCGGCGGCACACTTGGAACGGTTGGCGGCGCGGCTGCCGGCGCCTTGATCGGCAACGAAGTCGGCAAGAAACAATAAGCCGGCCAGCAGGCCCGTCCTGCTGCCCTGCTTTCCTGCCCTTTCGGGCAGACAGGCAAAGAACTGATTTCCCGGTTTATTGCTGTTCTTTACTTTTTCCTTAACGGCTGCTGGATTCCAGAGGGCCGTTTTTTTCGTCCGTCGCCAGCCATCAGTGAATGGAGGATGGATCGCCAGCGCAGGCAGCGCCTGTGGCGTGAAAAACCCGGTAAAAAGGCGGCCGTCTTCAATCGAACCGGCTGATCTGCCCAGGTGCCTAGACCGGCTTGCGGCTGGCCTGGCGCCGCGCTTGCCAGGCGCCATAAAGCACGAACAGGCCCGGAATCAAAATCATCGCCCAGATGATCTTGTCAAGATGGATCTTGACAAAGGGCACATTGCCGAAGGCATAGCCGGCAGTCACGATGCCGCCTACCCACAGCGCCCCGCCCGCCACGTTGAACAGTGTGAACTTGCTGCGGGTCATGTGCGAGATGCCGGCGACAAAGGGCGCGAAAGTGCGCAGGAACGGCATGAAGCGCGCCAGGATGATGGTCACGCCGCCGTGTCGCTCGTAGAACTCATGCGCCTGGTTGAAGGCGTTCTTGTTGAAGAAGCGGGAGTTTTCCCACTGGAACACCTTGGGTCCGATATGGCGGCCGATGGAATAGTTGCACTGGTCGCCCAGCACCGCCGCCACGAACAAGAGCCCGACCGCCAGCGGATAGCTCATCAGTCCCACGCCGCACATCGCGCCCACCACGAACAGCAGCGAATCGCCCGGCAGGAAGGGCATGACAACCACGCCGGTCTCGACAAAAATGATCATGAACAGCAGGGCATAGACCCACAGGCCATAGCTGGTGACGAAGGCTTCAAGGTGTTTGTCCACATGAAGGATGAAATCGATGAGAAAGGTGGCTAGTTCCATGGAAGGCGATTTTGACAGGTCAGCACTGGCTTTTCTGGCCTGTCCTGCGCCAGGGCTCAAATGTCAGGAATGTCCTACAAAATTATGGGCGGAGTGCTGAAAAACGCCTGAAGGGCACCGCTTTCAAATTCATTCCGTTCGCATTGATTGCGTTCATTTCATCAACTGGATCAATCCTTGGAGAAACGCCATGAATACGACGACACCCTATGGATCACCGTCGGAACGCAGCGCCAGCGGCAACTTCTCGCCCAACCTGCTGGACTACATCGCGCTCATCCTGACGATCATCGGAGGCATCAACTGGGGACTGGTAGGCGCCTTTGACTTCAACCTGGTGGCCGCCATCTTCGGCGAAGGAACCACCGCAAGCCGCATCATTTACATCCTGGTGGGCCTGTCAGCCCTTTACTGCCTGAGTTTGCTGGCGCGTTTTCCGCGCCGCGCCAGCGCCTAGCAACCGCAATACCGCTGCAGCAAATGGGCTCATGGGGCGGCGCCTAAAATCGCCGTCTCATGACGCTTCAACCCCAGGCAGCACGCCGCCCGATCCTCGACCTTCCTGACGAACTCATCAGCCAGATTGCCGCTGGCGAGGTGGTGGAGCGTCCGGCCTCGGTGGTGCGCGAGTTGCTCGACAACGCGCTGGACGCAGGCGCCAGCCAAGTCACGGTTCGGCTGATGGCCGGCGGCGTGCGGCTGATCCAGGTCGAGGACGACGGCCAGGGCATTCCACGCGAGGAACTGCCGGTGGCGCTGCGGCGCCATGCCACCAGCAAGATCGCCTCGCTGCAAGACCTGGAGGCCGTCGGCACCATGGGTTTTCGGGGCGAGGCGCTGGCGGCCATCAACTCGATTGCCGACATGAGCCTGCTGTCCAGGACACTGGGCGCAGGCCATGCCTGGCAGCTCGACGGCCGCACTGGCGAGATCAAGCCCGGCTCGCGCGCCCAGGGCACCAGCGTCGAGGTGCGCGAGCTGTTCTACGCGACGCCGGCCCGGCGCAAATTCCTCAAGACCGATGCGACCGAACTGGCGCACTGCATCGAGGCCGTGCGGCGCCACGCCCTGGTGCGGCCCGATGTGGGCTTCGCCATCTGGCATGAAGGCCGGCTGGTCGAGCAGTGGCGGGCCTGCGGCGCAGCGGCGGCCGGGCACAGCCTGCAGCACCACGAGCAACGCCTGGCCGACGTGCTGGGCCCGGAGTTCGTCGCGCAGTCGATTGCGGTGCAGTACGAAAGCTCGGCCCGGCTTGCCGATGGCCGGCCGGCCGTGCGGGTCTGGGGCCGCGCCGGGCTGCCCGACGCCGCCCGCTCCCGCGCCGACCAGCAGTTCGCCTATGTCAACGGCCGCTTCGTGCGCGACAAGATACTCAGCCATGCCGCCCGCAGCGCCTATGAAGACGTGCTGCACGGCCAGCGCCAGCCGGTGTATGCGCTGTATCTGGAAATCGACCCGGCGCGGGTCGATGTGAATGTGCATCCGACCAAGATCGAGGTGCGTTTCCGGGACAGCCGCGAGGTGCACCAGGCGGTGCGCCATGCCACCGAGGACGCGCTGGCCGCCCCGCGTGCCGGCGCTGCCGCAGCCCCAGCGCCGGCTGGCGATGAACCGGCGCACGGCCTGGCCGCCTGGCCCGCAGCCAGTATTTTTGGATCAAAACCGGCCTATCCGCAGCAGGGATGGGCGCAACCAGCTATTGATTTCGGAGCAAACCAGACCCACCGCGTGTCTGATTTCGAGGCCATGTGGCCGGTGCCGTCGGGCACCAGCCGCCCACTGGCGCCCGACGCGCCCGCTGCGCTGGCACACAGCGCAGCGCCTGCCGCCGCGCCAGCCCGGCAGGCCGGCCCGTCCCAGGAAACCAGCCTGCCCCCCGGCGACTGGCCGCTGGGCCGCGCGCTGGCGCAGCTGCAGGGCATTTACATCCTGGCTGAAAACACCCAGGGCCTGATCATCGTGGACATGCACGCGGCCCATGAGCGCATCGTCTATGAGCGGCTCAAAGCGCAGTTCGACGCCTCGCGCATCGCCAGCCAGCCGCTGCTGATCCCGGCGACCTTCGCTGCCACGGCGCAGGAAGCGGCCACCGCCGAGGCCTGCGCCGACACGCTGGCCCTGCTGGGCCTGGACATCGCGCCGTTCTCGCCCCGCACGCTGGCGGTGCGCGCCGTGCCCACCAGCCTGGCCGACGGCGACGCGGTGGAACTCGCCAGGAGCGTGCTGGCCGAACTGGCGCAGCATGAAGCCAGCACGGTGATCCAGCGGGCGCACAACGAGCTGCTCGGCACCATGGCCTGCCACGGCGCGGTGCGCGCCAACCGCCGGCTGACCGTCGATGAAATGAACGCCCTGCTGCGCCAGATGGAGGCGACAGAGCGCTCCGACCAGTGCAACCACGGCCGCCCCACCTGGCGCCAGGTCAGCGTCAAGGAACTCGACAGCCTGTTCCTGCGCGGGCGATGATGGTTTTTTCAAAGGTTTTTCAGTCCGCCAGGTGGCTTCAGGCCGCAAGCCACACGACGCCCTGCGGGTTTATGCCGATGAGGGCATGGCGAACTTTTTCGGTTTCAGCTGGTCAGTACTTCTCATGAAACACTGGCCCATCATTTCCTCAGTCGTCATGGCATTTGCGGTGCTGGCGGGTTGCGCCACCCTGGATGAAAAACAGCGCGGCTGGATTTTCCAGCCCAGCGACAGAAGCTGGGGCGGCAGCGCCGAGCTGGCGCGGGACATGAAAAGCGTCTGGATCGAGTTCGAGTCCAAAACCACCGGCAACCCGGTCAAGCTCCATGGCCTGTGGCTGCCGGCCGACACCGGGCAGCTGGCCTGGAACGATGCCAAGGCGCCGCTGCTGCTCTACCTGCACGGCGCGCGCTGGAATGTCGAGGGTTCGGCGCCCCGCATTCGCCGCATGCAGGAGCTGGGGTTTTCGGTGCTGGCGGTCGATTACCGGGGCTTTGGCCGCAGTTCGCCCGACCTGCCCTCGGAAAACATGGCCTACGAGGACGCGCGCGCCGCCTGGGACTGGCTGGGCGCGCAGCATCCGGGCCAGCCGCGCTACATCTTCGGCCATTCGCTCGGCGGCGCGGTCGCCATCGACCTGGCCACCCAGGTGAACGATGAAGCCGGCACGATTGTCGAAGGCACCTTCACCTCGATTGCCGATGTCGTCGGCACCATGAAATGGGGCTGGCTGCCGCTGCGCGCCCTGATTACCCAGCCTTTCGAGTCGGTCGATAAAGTGGCCCATGTCGGCTCGCCGCTGCTGGTGGTGCACGGCGCCAGCGACACCATGATCCTGCCTTCGCTGGGCCGCAAGCTGTTCGACGCGGCGCAGGAGCCCAAGGCCTTCGTGCTGGTCGAGGGCGGTTCCCACTTCAACACCAACTCCCTGGGGCAGGCGCAGTACCGGGTGGCGCTGGACGCGCTGTTCAACAAAAGCCGCGCCAGCGCCGTGGTGAGCCAGCAGTAGCCGGCCCAAGGGCAGGCCACAGCGGATTTACCCTGACCAGGCAACGGTTTTCAAGCCTCAAAAAGCCTTATAGGTACCTGGCTCGGACGTACATCCACTGCGTCACTACCGCGAAGGCGGGAATCCAGCCAGAGTTGGGCATGTGGCACTGGATTTCCGCCTTCGCGGCCTAACGGTTTTTGTGTCTGAGTAAGGTAGCTGATCAGATCAAAAAGGCCTCTTGCGCAGGCGCAGTCTGCGCAAACCGCTACGAATTCAGCAGCAAAAAGCTCACGCATGCCTTGAACGCCGTGATGCAAAGCCAGGGTGTTGCTGCTTTGACCGCAAGCCGGCAGGCAGCCGCGCGATGCGCCCGGCCTTTCTGGTAGCCTTGCCCGGATGTCTGTTTCCCTCGATGTTCCCGCACCGGCGCCCGAAGCGCCCTCCCCTGATATCTCGGCCATTCCCTGCATCGCGCTGGCCGGCCCCACCGCAGCGGGCAAGACCGCTGCCGCGCTGGCGATTGCCCGCCACTGCGC
>JAQGNK010000469.1 GCA_028291905.1 Polaromonas sp. | reverse complement strand
ATTTGGCCAATACGGGCTGGTGACACTGCCTGCTACTTGATCCGCAATGTCTTGGTGCGTGCAGGGTTTGCCCATGCCGCCTATGCTGAAAGACTGCACCGGGCCTGAGCGCCCGGCTTTTTGATGGATGAACAGGGAGTTATCGACATGCGCTACAACCCGCTCGGCCGCACCGGCCTTTTTGTATCCGAACTGTGCCTGGGCACCATGACCTTCGGCGGCTCCGAAGGCATGTGGCGCCAGATCGGCGCGCTGCAGCAGGGCGACGCTGAAGCGTTGATCGGCCAGGCGGTGGACGCCGGCATCAACTTCATCGACACCGCCGATGTCTATTCCGAAGGCCTGTCGGAGCAGATCACCGGCCAGGCGCTGAAGAACCTGAAAATTCCGCGTGAGAACGTCGTCGTGGCAACGAAAGTGTTCGGCCAGACCAGCGAAGGCCCGAACGGACGCGGCTTGACGCGCAGCCATATCCTCGACGGCGTGAAGGCCAGCCTGAAGCGCCTGCAGCTCGACCACATCGACCTCTACCAGGTCCACGGCTTCGACGAGGCCACGCCGATGGACGAAACCCTGCGCGCCCTCGACCAGCTGGTGCGCCACGGCCATGTGCGCTACATCGGCGTGTCCAACTGGGCCGCCTGGCAGATTGCCAAGGCGCTGGGCATGTCCGAGCGCCTGGGCCTGGCGCGCTTCGAGTCGCTGCAGGCCTACTACAGCGTGGCCGGGCGCGACCTGGAGCGCGAGCTGATCCCGATGCTCAAAAGCGAGAACGTCGGCCTGATGGTCTGGAGCCCGCTGGCCGGCGGCTTCCTGAGCGGCAAGTACGGCCGCGACACGCAAGGTGGCCAGGCCGAGGAGGGCAGCCGCCGCATCGCCTTCGACTTCCCGCCGGTCAACAAGGAAAAAGCCTGGGACTGCATCGACGCCATGCGCCCCATCGCCGAAGCCAAGGGCGTGTCGGTGGCCCGTGTGGCACTGGCCTGGCTGCTGCACCAGCCGCAGGTCACCAGCGTCATCGTCGGCGCCAAGCGGCCCGAGCAGCTGGCCGACAACATCGCCGCCGCCCAGGTCGCGCTGAGCGCCGATGAACTCCAGCAGATCAACGCCGCCAGCGGCTTGGCGCCGGAATACCCCGGCTGGATGTTCGCGCGCCAGGGCGAGTACCGGCGCGGGCAGCTGGCTGCGGCGCTGGCGGCGCGGGGTGGGGTGGCTGGGTAGTTGGGGCGACTGGCCGATTGGGAAGCGGGAAAGCAGTGATGCGGTCGAATCAAGCCGCGATCTGCGGCTGGGGTGGTTTCCGATCTGGCAGCGCATTGCTGCGCGTGCGTTCGATTCGCTCATGAATCAATAGCAGTCTGCACAGACACTGCCTGCGCCAGAGGCCTGAAGGGCTTGTAAAACCCCGTTTTCAGCGCTGCTGGTTTGCACTGCTCCCGTCATTCCCGTGCAGGTGGGAATCCAGTGGAAACCAGCGCCGTGCTATCAAACCGTTCTGGATTCCCACCTGCGCGGGAATGACGCTGGTTTTTCAAAAAAGCGCCTAGCGCACGAGCGGTTTTTCTGGAGCCCGCCGCTTTGCCTGGTCGAAGTGAACCCTAGAATGCACGGCTGAGTTGATGGGTTTTAGGTTGTTTTATAACTGTATAAAAATACCTGAACATCGAAGGAAATCCAGTCTGCGAGCTATGTTCAGATCAAATTGCAGTCGCCGATATGCCGCAGAGCTTGCGGTTGACGTTACGTTAAACATCACAAAGGCCACATGGACCCAACCATTCTGGCGGCAATAATTGGCGCTGTAGCAACCTTAGCTACTGGAATTATTCTTTGGCACTTGCAGCGCCCAAAAGCTACAACTACTCCCGCGCCGCATGCAGGCGTTGTAGGGAATGAGACGAATGCTGGTGGGGCAACAACTTATGCACGCAGATACCTTGAGCATCCCAGTCATTACCGCTTCGTCAAGTCCTTGCCTAAATTAAAAGCAGTTGTTCTGGAAAACGCCCAAGAAGGTTGGGACAC
This sequence comes from Polaromonas sp., assembly GCA_028291905.1. Classification (GTDB taxonomy): domain Bacteria; phylum Pseudomonadota; class Gammaproteobacteria; order Burkholderiales; family Burkholderiaceae_C; genus Polaromonas. The sequence goes on along the minus strand of JAQGNK010000469.1, from coordinate 8,094 downwards.
GGGCGTGACCGTAGACATGCGTGAGGCTAGCTATGACGTGATCGACTTTCTTGAATACGTTTGGCTTCGCCTCGCCCTGTTCTACCCACAACAGCATTGGAATGGACAATCTGCAGCAGATCACATCTGCGACTACATTCAAAATCGTTTTGCCTTTCATTGGTCAAAGCATGAACCTGACGGGCCCGGCACAGGTGGAACGATCGTGGGAGTACTGACGGGCGGTGATGTAATGTCAGATCTTACGAACCTCATTGCTGACACTGTGTCCGCGCTTTTTGTCAACAACGATGAATTTGACTTTCTTGCATGGAGAGCAGCGTGGGAAGGTCAGGTAGGAGATGCATGACTTTGAATTTGATAGGGACGCGCCGAAAGCAGAGCCCTCCTCAATTTGAACATTAACTGCTTGCTCAACGCGGACACGCAGCATCAGAAGGCTGCTTCGCACGATTTGGTGCCCTAGACAGCGTCAACTGTTATCTGTCCTAACCCCATGCCCACCGAAAAACAAAAGATGCTGGCCGGCCAGCCCTACAACCCGGCTGATCCCGAACTCGCAGCCGAGGGACTTCGCGCCCGAACCCTGTGCCACCAGTTCAACGCCCTGGCGCCCAACGCCGACGCGGCGGCGCGCCAGGCCCTGCTCGCCAGCCTGCTGAACGCCGACGGCCCGGCCACCATCACCGCGCCGTTTTTCTGCGACTACGGCTACAACATCACCCTGGGCGCCAACGCGTATTTCAACTTCAACTGCGTGGTGCTGGACGTGCTGCCGGTCACCATCGGGCGCAACGCCCTGTTCGGCCCCGGCGTTCACATCTACACCGCCCTGCATCCGATGAGCGTGGCCGGCAGGCGCTTGGGGCTGGAATCCGGCGCGCCGGTGAGGATCGGCGATGACGTGTGGGTCGGCGGCGGCGCGATCATCTGCCCCGGCGTGACGATTGGCTCGGGTGTTGTCATCGGCGCGGGGAGCGTCGTGACGCGGGACATTCCCGACGGCGTGTTCGCGGCGGGCAACCCGTGCCGGGTGATCCGCAAGGCCGGATAGTCCGCAGCATGAATTGACGCCGCCTTGTTGAGCTGGGCGCGGCAAAATGGCGTGGCGGCCAGCCCCAAGCTGCCGGCCCCAAAACATCAAACCCGCTGGTTCAAACACCAAGGCGCCACTTCATGCCCCTGTCCCTGCCGCAGCGCCTGGCCCTGGCCGCCATCCAAGGCTACCAGCGCCACCTCTCGCCCCGCAAGGGTTTTTGCTGCGCCTGGCGCCACCATACCGGCGGCGCGAGCTGCTCGGCCCTGGGCGCCAGGGCCATCAGGCGCCATGGCGTCTGGCATGGCCTGGCGCTGCTGCGGCAGCGAATGGCGCGCTGCGGCGTGGCCCATCGGCGGCTCTCGCCCGTGCCGCCGCGCCCGCCGGTAGCCCAGCGCGGGGACTGTGATCTGCCATGCGACTGTGATTTGCCGCAGGGGCGCGGCCTGTGCGGCAACGTCTGCGATGTCGCGGACTGCTGCAGCGGCTGCGACTGGCCCCAGAAAAAAAGCAAGAAACGCCAGCAGGAGGAACGCGACGCGCATATTCCTCGCAGGCGCGGCTTTCCCTCGAACAGCCGGTAGCGCGGGGTGGGCGGAGCCGTGACGTTTTTTGACGCCATCATGCTCATGAATTAATAGCTGCCCGCGCAGGCGGTGCAAGCGCCAGAGGCCTAATTGGCTTGATGCCGCAGCCACTTCAAGCCTCTCAAGGCCAAGCCTATGAAAAAACCCGCCCGGATTGCTCCGGGCGGGTTTTTGTGCATGCAGACGTCAGATCAAGCCTGCGCTGGCCTGCGCCACTCGGCAGCCTTCAGGGAAACAGCCCGCCCGCCGTGGTCGGGAAGGGCGTGGTGTCGTTGCGGCTCCAGTTGGCCGGGTTGGCGATGCTGGCGCGCAGCGCGGGCAGGCTGGCAGTGCTCAGCGTGCCGTTGTATTTCACGTTGTCGTCCGGCGAGAGGGCGATGAAGGCGCTGGCGCCGTTCAGCGCGGCCTGCAGGGTGCCATCGAGCGGGCCGGCGGTGCCCAGGTTGATGGCGGCCAGGTAGCGGTCCACATTGAGCGCGCCGGGGCTGGTGTTGTTCAGTCCGGTGATGGAGCCCTGGAAGGCGAATATCGTCTCGGTGTTCGGGCTGATCCCGCCGCCGGCGCCAAAGGTGCCGCCCTTGTTGGCAGTGGGCGGAGAAGGCTCGGTCTGGATGGTGACGATAGTGCCGGCGGCATAAGCCTTGTCGGCCACCCACTGGAATGCCGACTCGTTGGTGGCGCCCAGGCTGTCGCGGTCGCTGAAGTGGATTTGCGTGCCGGCGTTGATGTCCCGCATCAGGATGAAGGCGAATGAATCCGGCGCGTCGGCGTTGGCAGATACAAACAGGACGTCGCCCGCAACCAGCGTGCTCGGCACGGCGGAGGCCACGGTGGAGAAGTTCAGGCGGGCGGTGTCGCCAAAGCCGACATAACCGTTGCCGGCGGTGTCGGTCACGGCCGTGGCGCTCACCAGCAGGTGGTAGGCGGTGCCGGGGCGCAGGTCGGCGCTGGGGTTGATGTCCACCGTGCCGCCTGAAATCGTGACCTGCGTGGTGTCGCCGGCGTTGATGACGCGCACGTCGTCGCTGCCGTTGCTCAGGGTGAAGGTGCCGGCGCCGGCCTTGACGGCTTCGTTAAACGTCAGGGCCACGCGGCTGCCGGTCACGCTGATGGCGTTGTCAGCCGGCAGGGTGGTGACCAGCGTGGGCGCGGTGATGTCGGACACGGTGGTGAAGGCCAGCGCCTGCGCCGTGTTGACGGCGGCCACGCCGGTGCCGGCAGCGTCCTTGAAGGCGCCGGCTGCGTACTGGATCGAGTAATTGCCGCCAGGCGCCAGGTCGGTCGCCGGGTTGATGACCACGGTCTTGCCGCTGATGCTGACCTGCTGCGTGTCGGTGACCGCGATGGTGCGCGCGTCGCCGGCGCCGTTGCTCAGGATCAGGTTGCCGCTGCCGGCGGTGACGCTGGCGCTGAAGGTCAGGAACAGGTTGCTGCCCCGGCCGACGGCGGCGGCGCTGCGCGTGGGCTTGTACACCCACAGCTCTTCGCCCGACGTGCCGCCGGTGCCCAGCTCGTTGGTGACGTACATGTTCAGGTCTTTGTCGAAGGTGATGCCTTCATGCTGGGCGGCCAGCTCGATGTCGAGCGTGCCGTAGATCTTGCCGGCGCGGTCCATCTTCAAAATGCGGCCCGACTCCTGGCTCAGCACCACCAGGTGGCTGTAGTCGGGCGCGGTGCTGGCGAGCCGGTTGGACAGCGCCGAAATATCGCCGAAATCGACCACGCCGGCCAGTGCCGGATCAAACAGGTTGGCCGAGTTCTCGGTGGTGGCCGAGCCGTTGGACGCGGTGCCGGCGGCAAAGTTGATGCCGGTCTGGAAATTGCCCATCGGCGTTTTTTCCTTGACGGCGAGGTAGCCGCCGGTCAGCGGGTCGAGGGTCACGCCTTCAATGCCGATGTTGCCCACCGTGGTGCCGAGCTTGACGGTCTTGACGGTCGAGACATCGAGCGTGGTGCCGCCCTTGTAGGTCAGCAGATTGGCCTGGCGAAAGCGCTCCTCGACGATCACGAACTGCCCGCCGCCGAGGTAGGCGATGCTTTCCGGGTCATAGAAATACGTGCCCTGCGGCTTGCTGGCGTCCGCCGGCAGCGTCATGGTGTCGATGAGCTGGCCGGTCTTGCTGATCTGGCTGATGGAGGTGCCGTTGTCGCCGACGATGAACAGCGTGTCGGTGTCCGGGTTGTAGGTCACGGCGGAGACTTCTGCCGCCAGCAGGTTGGCGCCCGAGCCGACCGGCAGGCTGTACTTGCCCGTCAGGGTGTAGTTGCTCAGGTCCAGGCTTTCCTGCGGCGAGACGAACGACAGGACCGGCGCGGCCAGTGGAACGAGGGGTGTGGGCGTTGTTGGCGTCGGCGCCGTGGGGACAGGGCTGCTGGCCACGGTGTCGTCGCTGCCACCGCAGGCGGACAGCGCCAGTGCGCCTGCCAGGGCCAGGGCCCATGCGTTCAATCTAAATCGTCCACTGTTCATTTCGTTACCTTTTGTTGCTGGATGCGCAGAGCGTAGGGCGGTGTGATGAAACCTTTGTGACAGTTCTGCGTCACTGGTGTGGGTGGTGTGCCGAGGCGGCGCTGTCTTTTGGCTTGGGTGCATGTTGCCCATTGCCCATTGCTTTTTACGCTTGGTGCGTGCAATCTGTGAATTTTTTGGCAATGCCTCCAGGTGGCGCACTGGAAAGAGGTGTTTTGCACGGCTGCTAATCCACAATACAGAGCGACAGGCTGGGCGAGGCTGCAAGCTTCAAAGCCACTTTTTCTGGCCAGGGATCGGTAAAAATAAAAATCAAGGAATGGCATGAACATGACATGCGGCAAGGGTGCAACTCTGTCAGGCACGGTGGCTCACGATACGAAGGCGGGTCACGGTCTTCCCGGCAAGATCAATCAGCGCGACGCGCAGTTTTTGCTGCTGATGGACGCCATGCCCCAGATCGTCTGGATCATGCAGCCCGATGGCCGGCACAGCTATTTCAATCAAAGGTGGTTTGAGTACTCGGGCGTCTCGCTGGCCGACAGCCTGGGCCACGGCTGGAGGCGGCTGGTTCATCCGGACGACAGCCTGCGCGTTGCCATGCTGTGCGAGCAGGCCCTTGTCCATGGCGAGCCCTATGAAATCGAATTTCGCCTGCGCCGCGCGGACGGCGCTTACCGCTGGATGCTGGGCCGCGCCAGCGCGCAGCGCGATGCCGCCAGCGGCCAGGCGGCGCAATGGCTGGGCACGCTGACCGATATTGACCAGCTCAAGCAGTCCACGCTGAGCCTGGAAAGCAACATGGCCATGAACCGGATCGCCGGCAGGGTCGCCCACCTGGGCGGCTGGACGATCGAGCTGCCCGACCGCGTGCTCACCTGGTCGGATGAAAACTGCGTGATCCACGACGTGCCGCCCGGCTACCAGCCCACGCTGGAAGAAGGCATCAGCTACTTCCTGCCGGAGCACCGCCCCCTGGTCAGCCAGCATGTGAACGACTGCATCCAGCACGGTCTTCCTTATGAATTCGTGCTGCCCAAGCTCACCGCCAAGGGCCGGCGCATCTGGGTGCGCTCCATCGGCGAGGCCGTGCGCGACGCCGCCGGAAACATCGTCCGCATCCAGGGCGCGTTTCAGGACATCTCGGAGCAAAAAGAGGCCGAGGCCCATACCCGCGCCCTGGAGGCGCAGCTCATCACCACGCTGGAAAGCATCACCGACGGCTTCTTGCTGATAGACAAGGACTGGAAATTCACTTTCCTGAACGGCCAGGCCGAGCGCATGCTTCAGCGCACCCGCAAGAGCCTGCTCGGCAAGACCCTCTGGCAGGAATTCCCCCACATTGCGGGCACGCAGTCCGAGCGCGAATACCGCGCCGCAGTCCAGGAGCAGCGCACCACCACCTTCGAGGTTTTTTACAAGCCGCTCAATGTCTGGTTCGTGTTGCATGTCTATCCCACCGAATCAGGGCTTGCGATCTATCTCCAGGACATCACCCAGCGGCGCCTGGAGCATGCCCAGCTGCGCCTGCTGGAAACGGCGGTGTCGCGGCTCAATGACATGGTGGTCATCACCGAGGCTGAAGCCTTCGATGATGCGGGGCCGCGCATCGTTTTTGTGAACAATGCCTTCGAGCGCCAGACCGGCTACAGCCGGCAAGAGGCCTTGGGCAATACCTCCAGGCTGCTGTGGGGGCCCAAGACCCAGCCCGCCGAACTGGAGCGGATTCGCGCCGCCATGGACCAGTGGCAGGCGGTGCGGGCCGAAGTCGTGATCTACACCAAGGCCGGCGAGGAGCGCTGGCTGGAAACCGACATTGCGCCGATCGCCAATGAGGCGGGCCAGTTCACCCACTGGGTCGCGGTGGAGCGCGACATCACCGAGCGCCGGCAGCAGCAGCAGGTGATCCTGCAGCTCAACGGCGCGCTGCAGGAGCGGGTGCTTGAACGCACCGCCGAGCTGGCAACGGCCAACCATGAACTCGAATCGTTTGCCTACGCCGTCTCGCATGACCTGCGCTCGCCGCTCAACACCATCCATGCCTTCAGCCAGCTGCTGCTCAAAATCGACGGCGAGCAGATCAGCGACAAGGGCAAGCACTACCTCAACCGGATCGGCCTGGGCGTCAAGCAGATGGGCGATCTGATCGAGGGCCTCCTGACGCTGGCGCACCTGTCGCGCGAGCAACTCAAGGCCGAACGGGTCGACCTGTCGAACATTGCCCGGCGCATCGAGCAGGCCCACCGCGCGCGCGACCCGCAGCGCCAGGCCGAGCTGTTCATCCAGGACGGCCTGAGCGCGCACGGCGACGAGCGGCTGCTGTCGTCGGTGTTTCAAAATCTGCTGGGCAATGCCTGGAAGTTCACCGCCCGGCAGCCGCTGGCGCGGATCGATGTCGGCGCGAATGCGAACGCCGATGGCGACACGGTGTTTTTCGTGAAGGACAACGGCGCGGGCTTTGACATGGCGTTTGCCCCCAAGCTGTTCGGCACCTTCGAGCGCCTGCATTCGCCCGATGACTACGCGGGCACCGGCATCGGCCTGGCCACGGTCAAGCGCATCATCGAGCGCCACGGCGGCCGCGTCTGGGCCGAGGGCAAGCCCAACGAAGGGGCGATGTTCTTTTTCACTCTGGGGCGCGGGCCGGCGGCGTGATGCTCATAAATCAATAGCTGCCTGCGCAGGTGGAACAAGCGCCAGGGGCTTAAAAGGCTTGCAACAATAGCGTTTGGCGCTGTTGCAATCCATGATTTCGATTTCAGAATCAATCAAAAGCGAAATAACACCGTGAGCGATCCGTCCAGCCTGAAGTGTTCCAGCTGCGGCTTTTCGGTCTTCAATCGCCGCTATCCCAAGTGCGAGCGTTGTGGCGCGCAACTGCCTCAAGGGATGGTTTACTCCTCTGGAGAAGTTGTCGTGTTGCGTCAGCGCGAAGAAGAGGAAGAGGCGCTGGCGTGCCAGGCTGAACGCCGCTCTTTGCGGCCTGCCAGGCATGTCGCGGATGGGCCGGGCGGGTGGCTCCATCCCGGTGATTCGGGCGGCGACACCTCGGCTGATGCCTGCTCAAGCGACAGTGGCGCTTCATGCGGCGGCGCGGATTGAAGGGCGTGTCAATGTGAATCATTTCTCATTCCTGCCGGTCATCGTCAAATTGCAATCGGGTCCACGTCAATCGCCCAGCGCACCAGGCTCTTGAACCCGGCCTGCCGCCGGGTCTCGGACAGCAGCGGCTGCCAGGCCGCCAGAAACCCCTGCAGCGCCTTGCGCGACGGGCTTTCGACCAGCATCTGGGCGCGCTCGATATTGGCCACGCGCTGGATCGTCATCGGCACCGCCGGGTAGCACGTCACCTGCGCATGGCCGGGCAGCGCCTGGGCCTGGGCGGCTTCGGCGGCGGCGTTCAGGAAGCCCTGGGCGACCTCCTGGGTCTTGGCCTCGGCCCGCAGCAGCGCCAGAAAGCCGAACGGCGACAGGCCGGCGGCCTGGCGCTCTTCCAGCTGCTGCGCGGCAAAGGCCGGGTAGTCGTGCCGCTTCAGGGCCTCGAACAGCGGATGGTCGGGGTGGCTGGTCTGCACCCACATCTCGCTGGCCGCGCTTTGCCGGGCATCGCGGCCGGCGCGGCCAGCCGCCTGCATCAGCAGGCTGAAGAGCCGCTCGGGCGCCCGGAAGTCGCTGGAGAACAGCGCGCCGTCGGGGTTCACCGCCGCCACCAGCGTGATGTGCCGGAAGTCGTGGCCCTTGGCGATCATCTGCGTGCCGACCAGCACATCGACCTCGCCGGCATGCACGCTGGCCAGCTGGGATTCGAGCGCGCCCTTGAGCCGGGTGCTGTCGGCATCGATGCGGGTGATGCGCACTGGCCCGCCGTCGGGCCGCATTACACCGGCCAGCAGCTCGGCCAGGTGCTCCTCCAGCCGCTCGGTGCCGCGCCCGACCGGGGCGATGTCGATGTTGCCGCATTGGGGGCAGGCATGCGGCACGCGTTCGGTGAAGCCGCAGTG
>JAQGNK010000416.1 GCA_028291905.1 Polaromonas sp. | reverse complement strand
TTTTGGAAATCGACGAAGACAAACGCCGCATCAGCCTGGGCATGAAGCAGTGCAAGGCCAACCCATGGCAGGAATTTGCTGTGGAGACCAAGCGCGGCGACCGCGTCAAGGGTCCGATCAAGTCGATTACCGACTTCGGCGTGTTCGTCGGTCTGGCTGCCGGCATCGACGGCTTGGTGCATTTGTCTGACCTCTCGTGGAACGAGCCTGGCGAAGCCGCTGTTCGCAACTACAAAAAGGGCCAGGAAGTCGAAGCGATTGTGCTGGCCGTCGATGTGGACCGCGAGCGTATCTCCCTGGGTATCAAGCAGCTTGACTCCGACCCGTTCACCACGTTCGTGTCAATCAATGACAAGGGTGCGATTGTGACCGGCAAGGTCAAGACGGTTGACGCCAAGGGCGCCGAGATCGACCTCGGTGAAGACATCATTGGCTACCTACGCGCCAGCGAAATCAGCCGTGACCGCGTTGAAGATGCGCGTAACGTGCTGAAAGAAGGCGACGAAGTGTCCGCAGTCGTGGTGAACGTGGATCGCAAGACCCGCAATATCCAGCTGTCGGTGAAAGCCAAGGACAACGCCGATCAGCAGGAAGCCATGGCAACGCTGAGCCAGCAGTCCTCACGCGAAAGCGCTGGCCTGACCAGCCTGGGCGCTTTGCTGCGTGCCAAGCTGGACAACAGCGGCGAATCCAGGTAATTTTTGTGGGCAGTTCACATGAGGCGGCTTGCCGCCTATGTGCTCTGCCCCTAACCGGATAGTTCAGGATGACCCGAAGCGATTTAGTCGAGGAACTGGCAATCCGATTCAGCCAGTTGACCCACCGCGATGCCGAGCATGCCGTCAAGACGCTTCTTGATGCCATGAGCGACACCCTGGTGAGGGGCAACAGGATTGAAATCCGGGGTTTTGGCAGTTTCTCGATCAACCATCGGCCTCCCCGGATAGGGCGCAATCCCAGGTCCGGTGAAAGCGTGGCCATTCCTGAAAAAAGAGTGCCCCATTTCAAGCCGGGCAAGGCATTGCGCGAAGCCGTTGATGCACGGACGAGTGAGATGCTGAAGGTCACGCCAACCCGGTGACGCCTTCGGGTGATTATCGGAGGGCTCGCTACAATCGCCGGACCACTCCGGGAATTGCCTGTGAAATACCTGATGTGGCTGCTCAAGGCAGCCATTTTTTTTACCCTTTTTGCTTTTGCGCTGAATAACCAGCAAACGGTTTCAGTGCATTTCTTTTTTGGCACCTTGTGGCAGGCCCCCCTGGTGCTGGTTGTGCTGGCAACTTTCACCTGCGGACTGGCGCTTGGTATTTTCGTGATGATGCCGCGCTGGTGGACGCAACGCAAAGCTCCCTCTTCTCCTGTCATTGACACATTGCTGGCCAAGACCGACAACAACGCCTCATCAATGCAACATGGAATTTGATTTCACCTGGGTTCTGCTCGGGTTCCCGATTGCCTTCACGCTGGGCTGGCTGGCTTCGCGTCTGGACTTGAGGCAACTGCGCATCGAGAACCGCCAAGCACCCAAAGCGTATTTCAAGGGACTGAACTTCCTGCTCAATGAACAGCAGGATCAGGCCATTGACGCCTTCATTGAAGCCGTCCAGAACGATCCGGATACATCCGAGCTGCACTTTGCGCTTGGCAACCTGTTCCGCCGGCGCGGCGAGTACGAGCGTGCCGTGCGGGTGCATGAGCACCTGATGTCGCGCGGTGACCTGACCCAGCCCGAACGCGAGCGTGCCCAGCATGCGCTGGCGCTTGACTTCTTGAAAGCCGGCTTGCTTGACCGGGCTGAAGCCGCACTGCGAAAACTTGAAAACACGCCCTTCGAGGAAGAGGCCCGGCTCGCCCTGCTTTCGATTTATGAACGCTCCCGCGACTGGGCCAATGCCACGCAGATTGCCGTGCGGCTCGGCAGCTCCAGCCACGGCAGCTTCAGTACGCGGCAGGCGCATTACCTGTGCGAGCAGGCAGGCACAGCTGCAGCCACTGGGGACACGGCAAAAGCACTTGCGTCCCTGCGCCAGGCGGTCGCCATGGCGCCTGCTTCAGCCAGGCCGCTGATTGATCTGGCGCAGCTTCAAAACCAGCTGGGGCAGGCGCAGGATGCGTTGCAGACCTTGCTCAAACTGCCGGTAGCCGCGCCGCAGGCCTTGCCACTGGCGGCTGGCCTGCTGGCTAATATTGCACAGAAAAGTGCCCAGGAGCAGGCAACGCTGGCACTTTTAACAGCAAGCTATGAACAGGCGCCTTCCATCGATGTGATTGAAGCCATTGTCAAACTCGAGACTGATCCGCTGGTCGCCCGGCAGTGGTATGTGAAACATCTTGAGCGCGAAGTGTCGCTGGTGGCGGCCAGCCGATGGATTGCAGGCGAAAAGCTTGAAAACGAGCATCAGCATGCGCTGGTGCAGCGTGCAATGGACCAGGCCACCAAACCGCTGATGCGCTACCGCTGCGCGGCTTGCGGTTTCGAGGCAACCCAGCATTTCTGGCATTGCCCCGGCTGCCAGGCATGGGACAGCTACCCTGCCCGCCGAATTGAAGAACTGTAGATCGGCCTTTGCGCCACACAAGATGACATCGACAACATCGACAATAACCCCTTTAACCCTCGCCTCGGCCCGCGTTCTGGTCGTCGGCGACGCCATGCTGGACCGCTACTGGTATGGCGCTGTGGACCGCATCTCGCCCGAGGCGCCCGTTCCCGTCGTGCGCGTGACGCGCACCGAAGAGCGCATTGGCGCAGCCGCCAACGTGGCCTACAACATCGTGACGCTGGGCGCGCAGGCCTCCCTGCTCAGCGTGGTGGGCGAGGATGAAGCCAGCCACATCCTGGAAAACCTGGTCGCCAAGACCGGGATTGCGACTTACTTTGGCCGGGATGCGAACCTGAAAACCACGGTCAAGCTGCGAATCATCGGGCGCCAGCAGCAGCTACTGCGGCTCGATTTTGAAAATACGCCTGAAAACGAAATCCTGGCATCGCAGTCCGCCACTTTTGAAAAGCTTTATCCGCAGCATGAGGCGGTGCTGTTTTCCGACTACGGCAAGGGTGGGCTGGCGCACATCGTCACCATGATTGCCCAGGCGCGTGCTGCAGGCAAGGTGGTGCTGGTGGACCCGAAAGGCTCTGACTTTGCACGCTACAAGAATGCCAGTGTCATCACCCCCAACCGTGCAGAGCTGGAACAGGTCATTGGCCCCTGGAGCACGGAAGCCGAGTTGCGCATCAAGACCCATAACCTGCGGGTATCGCTCAGGCTGCAGGCTCTGCTGCTGACTCGCAGCGAGGAAGGCATGACCCTGTTTGACGATGCGGGTGAGCTGCATGTGCCCACAGTGGCCAGGGAAGTGTTTGACGTGACCGGTGCTGGCGACACGGTGATTGCCACATTGGCCGCCATGGCGGCCGCTGGCATGCCGCTGCGCGAAGCAGTCCCGATAGCCAACCAGGCCGCCGGCATCGTGGTCGGCAAGTTCGGCACCGCGACCGCGAGCTACAGCGAACTGTTCGCCAGCGCCTGAGCGCAGGCGCTTCAAAATCTTGAGGAGTCAACCATGAAAATCGTAGTCACTGGTGCCGCCGGCTTCATCGGCAGCAACTTGGTCAAGGGACTGAACGCCCGTGGCATTGACGACATCATCGCCGTCGACGACCTGACGCAGGGCGATAAATTCCGCAACCTGGCTGACCTGAACATTGCAGACTACCTGGATGCGTCGGACTTTTACGGCAGGTTCGCCAGCGGCGCTTTTGGTCAGGTCGAGGCGGTATTTCATGAAGGCGCCTGCAGCGACACCATGGAACAAAACGGCAAGTACATGATGGCCAACAACTACACGCTGTCGTGCAATTTGTTCAATGCCTGCCAGACCCAGGGCACGCGACTGCTGTATGCCTCGTCGGCGGCAACCTATGGCGGCTCGGACACCTTCCGGGAATCGCCTGAATTCGAGAAGCCGCTCAATGTCTATGGCTACTCCAAGCTGCTGTTTGACCAGCGCATGCGGCGCCAGCTGGGCTTCGGATTTGAACAGGCACGCACCCAGGTCGCCGGCTTTCGTTATTTCAATGTCTATGGCCCGCGTGAACAGCACAAGGGCCGCATGGCCAGCGTGGCTTTCCACCAGTTCAACCAGTTCCAGGCCGAGGGCAAGGTCAAGCTGTTCGGCGAGTACGGCGATTACGGCGCAGGCGGCCAGATGCGGGATTTTGTCTTCATCGACGACGTGGTGGCGGTAAATCTCTGGTTCCTGGATCATCCTGAAAAATCCGGTATTTTCAATTTGGGCACGGGCCATGCCCAGCCCTTCAATGACGTGGCACTGGCCGTCATCAACACCTTGCGCGCAAGCCGCAATGAGCAGCCGATGCGGCTGGAAGACGCGGTGCGCGGGGGAATGATCGACTACATCGGTTTTCCTAGCGCACTGGTGGGCAAGTACCAGTCCTATACACAGGCTGAACTTCGCACCTTGCGCGCTGCAGGCTGCGACCATGTGTTTGCCGACGTCCAGACCGGCGTAGCGGCTTATATGCAGAGCCTGATCCACCCGGCGAAGTAGAGATTTTCGTGTCCTCAAAGGCGTACGTCGTCAACCTGGCCTTCAAGCGCGCCGTTATGGGAATGCCTTCCTTTTCCAAGGAAGCGGCATTTATAACCGTTCATTCAAAAGCTTGAGGAAATTTTCATGTTCAAAAAATTATTAGCCTTTTTTGCAGCCCTGTCAGCTGTTGTCGCCTTTGCCGCAGTCGATGTCAACAAGGCAACGCAAGCCGAACTTGATGGCGTGAAAGGGGTAGGCCCAGTCACCACCCGCCTGATCATGGCGGAGCGCAAAAAAGCCGAGTTCAAGAACTGGGATGACTTCATTGCCCGTGTCAAAGGCGTGGGTGACAAAAGCGCCGCGCAATTCTCGGCTGCTGGTATGACCATCGGCGGCGCGCCCTACACTGCAGCCGCCAAAGCTGCCAAGCCGGCTGCAAAGGCAGAGACCAAAAAAGCGCAGCCAGACGAGAAGGCCATGCCTGCCAAGGCGGCCGCTTCCGCAGCCGTGCCGGTAGCAAATCCAGCGGCGGCTGCCACGCCCGTGGCCGCAGCCAGCGCCGCGAAGAAGTGAGCAGCACGATAGCCGGCAATAAAAAACCCGCCTTGTGCGGGTTTTTTTATTGTCCGGGCAGAAATTGAGCCCGGGGCTTTAGCCCATGTGCAGGCCGCCGTTGAGAGAGAAGTCGGCACCGGTGGCATAACCGCCTTCATCTGAAGCGATCCAGGAAATGATGGAGGCGATTTCTTCAGGCTGGCCCAGGCGCTTGGCGGGCACGCCGGCGACGATTTTCTCCAGTACTTCGGGGCGGATCGCCTTGACCATGTCGGTGCCGATGTAGCCAGGGCTGACGGTGTTGACCGTCACGCCCTTGGCTGCCACCTCTTGCGCCAGCGCCATGGTGAAGCCATGCAGGCCGGCCTTGGCCGTGGAATAGTTCACCTGGCCGAACTGGCCCTTCTGGCCATTGACCGACGAGATGTTGATGATGCGGCCGAAACCGGCTTCGATCATGCCTTCGATGACCTGCTTGGTCACATTGAACATGCTGTCCAGATTGGTCGAGATCACCGCATCCCAGTCGGCCTTGCTCATCTTGCGGAACTGGCCGTCGCGGGTGATGCCGGCATTGTTCACCAGCACGCTGACCGGGCCATGCTCGGCCTTGACCTTTTCGAACGCGGCCACGGTGGAATCCCAATCGCCCACATTGCCCACAGAAGCGTAAAAGGTATAGCCCAGCGCTTTTTGCTCATCAAGCCATTTGGTGAAGTCCCGGGTGGGTCCGCAGCCGGCAATGACGGTGAAACCGTCCTTGGCCAGGCGCTGGCAGATGGCGGTTCCGATGCCGCCCATGCCGCCGGTGACGTACGCTATTTTGTTGCTCATTTCTATCTCCTTAAATTGTTGATCTTCTTAAAATTTTGCTACTATTTTTATAGCTGCCAGCGCACATATATCATGCGCCAGAGCCAGTTTTACCTTAAATTCAGCGTTCCAGCGTGAGGGCAACCCCCATGCCGCCGCCGATGCACAGGCTGGCGATGCCTTTTTTGGCATCTTGCCGCAGCATCTCGTGCAGCAGCGTCACCAAGATGCGGCAGCCGGACGCGCCAATCGGATGGCCGATGGCAATGGCGCCGCCGTTGACATTGACCTTGCTAGTGTCCCAGCCCATTTCCTGGTTCACCGCGCAGGCCTGCGCCGCGAAGGCCTCGTTGATTTCAAGCACGTCGAGGTCTTGCGCCTTCCAGCCGGCGCGTTGCAGGGCTTTGGTCGAGGCCGGCACCGGCCCCATGCCCATGTAGGCCGGATCCAGCCCGGTGGTGGCGTAGCTGGCGATGCGCGCCAGCGGCGTCAAACCAAGGGCGGCAGCCTTCTTGGCCGTCATGACCATCACGGCGGCAGCGCCGTCGTTCAGGCCCGATGCATTGCCGGCAGTGACGCCGCCGGCCTTGTCGAATGCCGGGCGCAGGCCGGCCAGCCCTTCGGCGCTGGTCTTGCGGTTGATGAACTCGTCGGCGGAAAACACCACCGGGTCGCCCTTGCGCTGGGGAATCGAAATCGGCACGATTTCGTCCTTGAACTTGCCTGCCTCCTGCGCCGCTGCCGCCTTGGTCTGGCTGGTCAGCGCCAGCGCATCCTGGGCTTCGCGGCTGATGCTGTATTTCTTGGCGACGTTTTCCGCCGTGATGCCCATGTGGTACTGGTTATAGACATCCCACAGGCCATCGACAATCATGGAATCGACCATCTTCCAGTCGCCCATGCGCTGGCCGTCGCGCGAGCCGTTCAGGACGTGCGGCGATGCGCTCATGTTTTCCTGACCGCCGGCAATCACGATCTCGCTGTCGCCGGTGGCAACCGATTGCGCCGCCAGCATGACAGCTTTCAGGCCGGAGCCGCAGACGGCATTGATGGTCAGGCCCGGCACGCCATGCGGAAAGCCGGCCTTGAGCACGGCCTGGCGGGCCGGATTCTGGCCCGCGCCTGCTGTCAGCACCTGGCCCATGATCACTTCGCCGATTTGCTCGGCGTTGAGCCCCGAGCGCTCCAGCACGGCCTTGATGACAGCGGCGCCCAGCTCGGTGGCGGGTATTTTTGCCAGCGAGCCGCCAAACTTGCCAACGGCAGTGCGTCCTGCTGAAACGATAACGATGTCTTCCATGGTGTCTCCTTTAAAAAATTTGTTGTAATGGCCAAATGGTGACGCTCATCTGCACAGATCAGAGCATGAAAGCCGCCTGAACTCTCCCGGACTCAAGGCAGCGCCTGAAATCGTCAGGCCTTGACCTTGACATAGCGGCCAGGCGCCGGCTCGATGGCTTTGTACTTGCGGCTGCCATAGGCCTTGGGCGCTGCAATCTGCTTGCCGGCATTGGCCTTGAGCCAGTCCGACCAGTCGGTCCACCAACTGCCGGGATGCTCGCCCGCGCCGTTGAGCCATTCTTGCTGCGTGGCGGGAAAGCTGCCACCTGCATCGAGCTTGTCATTCACCCAGTAGCTGCGCTTCTTTTTGGCCGGTGGATTGATGACGCCGGCAATGTGGCCGGATGCACCCATGACAAAGCGTTTTTCGCCCGGCAGCACCTGGGTCGAGGCATAGGCGGCTTCGATGGGGACGATATGGTCCTCGCGCGAGCCGTAGATGTACGCCGGCATGTCGAGCCGGCCGAGGTCGATTTTCTCGCCGCAGACCACGGTCTTCCCTGGCTTGACCAGGTTGTTCTCGAAATAGCAGTTGCGCAGATACCAGGCGTAGAACGGTCCGGGGAGGTTGGTCGAATCGCTGTTCCAGTAGAGCAGGTCGAACGGCGGCGGCGTTTCGCCCTTGAGGTAGTTGCCGACCACGTAATTCCAGACCAGGTCGTTCGGGCGCAGGAAGCTGAAGGTCGAGGCCAGGTCCTTGCCCTTGAGCAGACCGCCCTTACCCATCTCGGCTTCGCGGTACTTGACCGATTTTTCGTCGATGAAGATGTCCAGGATGCCGGTGTCGCTGAAGTCCAGCATCGAGGTCAGCAGCGTGACGCTTTCGACCGGCTTCTCGCCGCGCGCCGCCAGCACCGAAAGCGCGGTTCCCAGAATCGTGCCGCCAACGCAAAAACCCAGCGCATTAACGGTGTCGGCGCCGGTGATGTCCCGCACCACATCAATCGCCTTGATGGCGGCATGCTCGATGTAGTCGTCCCAGGTCTTGCCAGACATCGACTTGTCCGGGTTGCACCAGCTGATCACGAAGGTGCGGTGGCCCTGGGACGTGGCATATCGGATCAGGGAATTCTCGGGCTGCAGGTCCAGGATATAGAACTTGTTGATGCAGGGCGGCACCACGAGAAAAGGCTTTTCATAGACCTTTCCGGTCAGCGCCTTGTACTCCAGCAGCTGGAAGAATTCGTTCTCGAACACCACCGCGCCTTCGGTGGTGGCGACGTTCTTGCCGACCTCGAAGACGCTTTCGTCGGTCATGGAGACATGGCCCTGCTTCATGTCGTGCAGCATGTTGGCCAGGCCCTTGGCAATGCTTTCGCCCTTGGTCTCGATGGCTTTTTTCTGGGCTTCAGCATTGAGCGCCAAAAAGTTGCTCGGCGCTGAAGCCGCCATCCATTGCTCGACCGCGAAGCGCAGGCGGGCCTTGGTCTTGGCATCGCTGTCAACCGCATCGACCATGCCCATCAGGGTGTTGGCATTGAGCTGGTAGGCTGACGCCAAAAATTTGGATACCGGATTGGCCTGCCAGGCTGGATCGGCAAAACGCCGGTCGGACGCTGCCGGCGCGGATTCCCCGGCCTGCAGGCCCATGTTCCAGAGGGCCGTGGCGCCGGCGATGTAGCGCTGCTGAAGCTCCATCAGCTTGGAGGGCTCGAAGCTGATGGTGGGCTGGGTTTGACCCATGGGGGTCATGGGCTTGAAGGCCGCCAGGTCGATTTGAGGCATTCCGGCGCCGGAGGCCGTGCCCATGGAGGTCATGGCCTGGGTGAAGCCGGCGCTCAGGGTTTCCTGCATCTGCTGGGCAGCCTGCATCCAGTTGGGTTCAGAATTCATGTGTGTCTCCGCGAAAATGCAATTTTTTCAAATGCTTTGTGCATCTTGCCAGTATCGTAGGAATCGCTTTTGAAATCGTGACAAGGCAGTGAATTTATGTATTTGATCGTTATCGGATGGATGTATGTCGTGCTCATGATGAGCGTTGCCGAGGCCACCGCCACCAATGGAACGGTGCTCGGGGCGCTGGTCACTTTTGTTCTCTACGGCCTGGGGCCGGTGGCGCTGGTGGTGTACCTGATGGGCGCGCCGGGGCGCAGCAAGGCCCTGAAAAAGCGCGAAGCCGACGCGCGGGCGCAGCATGCGGCCCTGGTGCGCCAGGAGCCCAGCCCGGCCGACCCGGCAGGCGCTTCAGTCGCGCCAGATGCAGGCGGCCATGCGGCCGGTGGTGCCGAACCCGTTGCCGGGAATGCCGGCGTCGCGCCGGTGCGAAAAGAATAGCGCGGGATTGGAGACGGTGCACCAGGCCGCTCTGCCGTCGTTGCCGTAAATCCCGCTGACACCCAGCGCCTGGAGGCGAAGCCGGGCCAGTCGCGGCAGATCGGCCAGGTATTTCCCTGGCCCGGCTGGCACGAAACAGCATGCGGCTTCTGGCTGCGCCAGCTCGAATGCGGCCTTGACTTCAGCGCCGACTTCAAAGGCCGACGGCCCGATGCACGGCCCCAGCCACGCTACTACTTTAATAGCTGACTGCGCATGATCTGCTTGCGCCATGGCGCCAAAAGACTTGAAAACCGACTCCAGAACGCCCTGCCCGGCCTCTCCGGCGAGCCCGCGCCAGCCGGCATGCGCCGCGGCCACCATGCTGCCGGTTTCGGTCGTCAGCAGCACCGGCAGGCAGTCCGCCACCATGACGGTGCAGGCCAGCTTTCCGTGCGCGGTGATGCAGGCATCGGCGGCCTGGCCATCGGGCGTTGCCGGCTCAAGCAGCTGCACCCTGGCGCCATGCACCTGGTTCAGAAAGGCCGTTTGCACCCCGGCGGCGCGCTGCAGCAGGGCGCGATTGGCCGCGACCGAATCGGCCCGGTCGCCGACATGGCTGCCCAGGTTCATGCGGTCGAACGGCAGCGACGACACGCCGCCGGCGCGGGTGGTGAAGACGGCCCTGACCCCAGCCGGCGCAGGCCAGTCGGGAATCAGCCACTCTGGATGCAGGGTGTTGCTCATCCGGCTTCCTGCGCGCCAGGCCGGGCGGGCGCGCAGTGCCAAAAGTTGTGAGGATTCATCACTGGAAGGATAAACCGAAACATTGGCTTGCAAACCTTGGCGAGCGGCTGCAGGGCAGGCCAGAGCCAGAGGCGAATCGCCTGCGCGACCGGCTGCAGGGCGGCTGATGGCTACCATCCGAAACCCGCTGAACCCCTTTTTTGGAGACACCCATGACTGCCATTTCCGCCCTGACCAACCATCAAGTCTGCCTGGCCAGCCGCCCGACAGGCCTGCCGACCCGCGCCAACTGGCGCATGACCACCGAGCCGGTGGCCGAGCCCGGGCCCGGCGGCGTGCTGGTCAAGACGCTCGCCCTGTCGCTGGACCCGGCCATGCGCGGCTGGATGAACGAAGGCAAGAGTTACATCGCGCCGGTGGAGATCGGCGCGGTGATGCGGGCCGGCGGCGTGGGCCGGGTGATTGCCTCGCAGAATCCGGCCTTTGCCGTGGGCGACCATGTCAACGCCGGGCTGGATGTGCAGGAGTACTGCCTGATTCCCGAGGCCGGCATCAAGCGCAGCGGCATCTTCAAGATCGACCCCAGCCTGGGCCTGACGACCTGGCTCAATGTGCTGGGCATGCCCGGCATGACCGGCTACTTCGGACTGCTCGATGTCGGCCAGCCCAAGGCCGGCGAAACGGTGGTGGTGTCGGGCGCAGCCGGCGCGGTCGGCCAGATGGTCGGCCAGCTGGCCAAGCTCAAGGGCTGCCGGGTGGTCGGCATTGCCGGCGGCCAGGCCAAATGCGACTGGGTCGTCAATGAGCTGGGTTTCGACGCCTGCATCGACTACAAGGCCGGCGATGTCAAGGGCGGGCTGAAAACCCACTGCCCGCAGGGCGTGGACATCTATTTCGACAACGTGGGCGGCGAGATCCTGGACCTGATGCTGACCCGCATCGCGCGCGGCGCCCGCATCATCATCTGCGGCGCCATCAGCCAGTACAACAACACCACGCCGGTCAAGGGTCCGGCCAATTACCTGTCGCTGCTGGTTAACCGCGCCCGCATGGAAGGCATCGTAGTGTTCGACTATGCCGACCGCTTTCCGCAGGCGATTGCCGAGCTGTCCGGCTACCTGAAAGCCGGCACCCTGAAAAGCCGGGAAGATGTCGTCACCGGCCTGGAGACGTTCCCTGAAACGCTGCTCAAGCTCTTCAATGGCGAGAACTTCGGCAAGCTGGTGCTGCAGGTGGCAGCTGAATAAAGGGGCGCTTCCTGGCGCTGATTCGTTTGCGCCAGAAAGTCATTTTTAAGCATCAAAATAGCCTGTAGCGCACGATTTACCTTCGCAGTCAGCTATTAATTATGTAGCAAAAACCATCTGGCCCGCCAAGCAGCTTGATGGCAGGCCAGCGCCGCCCAGCGCTGACGCTCAGCCCAGGCCGGCGAAACGGGTGCCGGCCTGCTTCAGGCCCCAGAGCAGTTCCACCAGCGCCGGGTTGTTCAGCAGCGGCTCGCCCATCAGGATCAGCCAGTAGCCCGCGCCATCGACCCAGAGCGGCACAAAGGCATGGCTGGGCAGCAGGAATTCCGGCTCCTGGTGAAACGCCACATAGCGCAGGGCGCCGGCCCAGCCGCGCCGCGCCTGCCGGGCGGCGAAATCCGAATAGTCGGCGGCGGCGGCGCACAAGCGCTCGGCCTCGCCCTCCTCCAGACCGGCCCGGCCCAGGCAAAACCCGCCTTCGGAAGCCAGCACCGCCCGGCGCTCGCCCGACAGCGAGCCAATCACATGCTGCAGGAAATCATCCAGCCGCGCATCCGGCCCCGGCAGCGACGCGCCCAGCGCCTGCACCCAGCCGCGCTCGATGGCGCCAGCCAGGATGGCGGGCGCCAGCGCATCGGCGGCGGTCCAGCCGTCCAGGCTCAATGACCGCTCGCCGGTCAGCAGGGCCTGCAGGGCCACGGCGCTGGCGTCCGGCGTTTTGGCGGCAAACGCGTGCAGCGCGCCAGCGGGTGTCAACATGAAGCATTCGGCGGCAGGCGTGGTCATGACGGCTATTCAAAAAGTTTTACTAAAAATGCGCGGCCAGAGCGACATCGCCCTGAGCCGCCATCACGACTGTCAAGGCGGCGAGCCGCTTTATGCTCCTGAATCCATAGCTGCTGGCGCAGGCTGGACCTGCGCAAGAGGCCTGGTTTGATGCTCAAAAGGTGTTTTCCAGTCAAAACGGATGCGCGGCTAGCCAGCGGCGGTCTCAGGCGCTGCCGGCCAGCCGCTCATGGGCCAGTTGCCACAGGAACAACGCCATTGGCTGCCGGGGCAGGTCCAGCCGCTGCGCACGGCCAGGCGCGTCCCTGGCGTCGATGGCATCGAATTCCAGCGCCGAGGCGAAGGCCTCGTCCTGCAGCAGGCGCGCCAGCCCCGCGCTGGAGGTGTTGCCCGCCACCCATTGCGCGTCGGGGTCGGCAATCCATCGGTTCAGGGTGTTCAGGCGTACCTCGAACGGCTGATGCAGCGCCAAGGCCTGCGCCAGACGCTGCAGGAACAGCCGCATGCCGGACCTGGGCAGGGCGTCAAGATGCACCTGGAATTCGCCAAGCGTTATCTCGCCCTGCGCTTGAGGGGCCGCCACGGCCGGCACGGGTGCAACCGCCTTGCCAGCCTTACGAATAGCGACTGGCGCGGCGGTGGCGTGAAGTACGGGTGCTGGTGCTGGTGAGGGCGGAACCTGCGCTTGAACAGACAAGCGCGCCGGCACTGCCCGCGCCGCAGGTGCGACGGCTGACACGGGCACCCTGGCAGGGGTGGGCAGCGGCGCCTGGTGTGCGGCGGCCAAGGCCGATGGCGCACGCCTTTTGGCAGCAGGCGCTGGCGGCTTCACCGGCAAGGCGGCCGGCAGCGGGCTGGCATGCCCGGCCGCCGCCTGCCTGAGCGCGGCCAGCATGTCTTCGGTGCCATACGGCTTGTGCAGCAGCACCAGCGGCTGGCTTGTCATGCGCGCGGCATCGAGCGCCGCCCAGCTCCGGTCGAAAGCCGGCGCCACCAGCACGGCGGGCATGCCATTGAGGGCGTTGAGCAAGTCGGCTTGCGCAGCTTCTGTCCAGCGCGCCAGCCCCCTGCCCGCCAGATCCACCACATACAGCTCCGCCGGCGGCAAGGCGGCGTCAAGCCCGGCGGGCGCCGCGCTGCACTGCCAGCCGGCCAGCGACCTGCCGACCAGCATGCCCAGCGCCACTTCTTCGCGGGCCGGCAGGCCGGCCAGTGCTAGGTTCATGCAAGCTCCCGGTTTTGTTCCAGCTGCAGGCTGACGGCGGCCCAGTCGGCAGGCAGCTCGGCGCCGGACTTGCGCACCGCGCGGCGCGCCAGCATGAAAGCCAGGTTGTCGTGGCAGGTCACGCAGTGGTGCAAAAACTCACTTTGCCCCGGCTGGTCACCCGCCTGGAAAGCCAGGAAGCCGCGCTCGGCCAGCTGGCGCGAATCGTCCACGCCGCAGCGCCGGGCGCGGGTTGAAATATCGGCCGACGGATGGGCCAGCACGCTCCAGCGGGTGGCCAGCGGGTTGAGCGCGGGCAATGCCGCCTGCGTGGCCTGCGCGGCGAACCAGCGGGCCGCATGCGCCGACAGCCGGCCGTGCGAGAGCTGCAGGGCGCTGCGTTTGAGAGGCTCGTCAGCCGCGCCGAAGCAGCGGAACACATCGGCCAGCGCCCCTTGCACCGGCTCGGCGCCGGGCAGCTCAAGCGCCGCCCGCAGGCGCGCCAGGTGCGCCGCCTTGTCGAGCGGCTCGCGCAGCAGGCGCCGGGCGTGCCGGCGCATCGCCAGCCGGGCCAGCAGCGAGCTGGAAGCAGGCGCGGTCATGCAGGCGTCCTCAGTCAAGCAGCGTGTCCATCAGGTCGATCATGAACTCGGCCTGTTCCTGGGTCATCGGCTCGAAGCCCTTGGGCAGGCCCAGCGCCTCCAGCACCTCGCTGTCGCCAGGCTTGGC
>JAQGNK010000268.1 GCA_028291905.1 Polaromonas sp. | reverse complement strand
CACACCAGCCTGACAATTTACCAAGCCCGAGCTCATGGAGCATTGGTTCAAGGAAATATAAAGCCCGGCGCGCATCGCAGACGATTTAATTGTAGGCTGTTAGTGCGGTGCTGCCAGCTGCCGGGCTTGAAAAATCAGTGTGCGGAGGTGTCAAGGCCCAAGGCAGCGTCAAGCCGCTGCAGCAAGGCCTCAAGCTGAGCGTCGGGTGCATCGGCATCTGGCGACGGCGTGCTTGCTGGCTCGACGGCTGCCGGCTGCGGCGCCGGGGTCAGCAGCTGGTAGGCCAGATTGAGCGCGGCCAGCACGGCAATGCGGTCGCGTGCCTTGACTTTTCCGGCATCCCGGATTTTGCACATCGCGGCATCGACCGTGGTGACGGCTTCAATCAAGCGCTTTTCGCCGTTTTCAGGGCAGACCAGCATGTAGTTCTGGCCCATGATCTGTACTTCGAGCTGTTTCATTGGGCGGATCCGGCAGGCGTGGTGGCAAGGATAGCGCTGCTCTCGGGCAGGCGTTCGATCAGGGCGTCCACGCGGGCACGCGCCGCGCTCAGCCTGGACCTGAGCGAATCGCGTTCCTGGTTCAGGGCGCTGACCTGTTCAGCCAGCTGGGCGTTGGTGAGGCGCAGTTCCTCGTAGCGCAGCAGGAGCTGGTCAACGCGCTCGGCAATTTGATGGACTTGGGTGGCTTGGGTTTGATTCGGCATGACACGTCGGATTGTAGGGTTTGCGGTATTTTGCCGCGTAGAATGCCGCTTGTTGGTGCTCGCAGCGTGGTTCACACGCGGCAGTTCAACGGGAAGCAGGGGGAAGTCGAGGCCAGATGCGCCGACACTTCCAACCTGCGCTGCCCCCGCAACGGTAAACGGACGAATACGGCCCTGAACCCTCCAGTTCAGGGCCGTATTCAGTTTTCATCATGAGCCACTGAGCGTTTTGAACACGCGTTTGGGAAGGCGATGAAAGCAGTTCCGTCAGCCCGGATACCGGCCAACAAGGTGAGCGCGCCCGCTTTTAAAAGCGGGCGCGCTCTTGACGCTCATGCACTGGCGGGGAAGCCGGTGAGAGTCTTTTTGTTGATAGTTTGATTCCAATGAAAACCTGTATTCCCAATCTGCGCCTGGCCATGCTGCCACTGGCCCTGGCGGCCGCATTTCCGTCCTTTTCGCAATCGCAGGCTGTGCCCCAGCTCAAGGAAACCGTAGTGACCGCGACGCGCACCGCCCAGCCCCTCGGCGATGTCGTGGCCGATGTGAGCATCATCGACCGCGCGCAGATCGAGCGCAGCGGCGCCGTCGGCCTGGCCGATGTCCTCAAGCGCCTTCCGGGCGTCGAGATTTCACGCAACGGCGGCCCCGGCGCCACCACCAGCGTGTTTCTGCGCGGCGCCGAGTCGCGCTTTACGGCGGTGTATATCGACGGCGTGCGGGTCGACTCGCAAGCCACCGGCGGCGCGGCCTGGGAAAGCATTCCGCTGGCGCTGATCGACCGGATCGAGGTGTTGCGCGGCCCGGCCGGCGCGGTCTATGGCTCGGATGCGCTGGGCGGCGTGATCCAGATCTTCACCAAGCGTGGCGAAGCCGGTTTTGCGCCGTTTGCCGGCGTTGGCGTGGGATCCTACAGCACCCGCAAGCTCGATGCCGGCTTCAGCGGCGCCAGCGGCGGTTTTGACTATGCGCTCGGCCTGGCGCATGAAAAGAGCAAAGGCTTCAATGCGCGCCCGATAGCAGGGCAGAACCCCGATCTCGACGGCTACCGAATGAACTCGGCCAATATGCGCCTGGGTTTTCAGCTCAGCAAGGCGCAGCGGCTGGAGGCCAGCTACCTGACGAGCGACAGCAATTCGGGCTATGACAGCGGCCTGGGCAAGGACGACCGCAATCTGCACAAGCTCCAGGCGCTCGGCTTGAACTGGCAGGCGCAGTGGACCGATGCCTGGAGCACCCGGCTGTCGGTCACCGAGTCCACCGACCGCTATGAAACCACGCCATCGCCCTACCTGACGAAGACGCGGCTGCGCGGTTACACGCTGCAAAACGAGTTTCGCCTGGGCGCCCAGCTGTTCACCGCCGCCCTGGAGCGCAAGGAAGACCATCTGCAGAATGCGCCCATCGACCAGGGACGTTCGCAAAATGCGCTGGCACTGGGCTACGGCTTCACCAGCAAAAGCCACACGGTCCAGCTCAACCTGCGGCATGACAAGGACAGCGAATTCGGCGGCAAGACCACCGGCAGCGCCGCCTACGCCTATGCCTTCACACCGCAGTGGCGTGCCTTGGCCTCGGCCGGCACGGCGTTTCGTGCGCCGACGCTCTACCAGCGCTTCAGCCAGTACGGCGTGGCGACGCTGGTGCCCGAAAGCAGCCGCAATGCCGAACTGGGCCTGCGCTGGTCGCAGGGCGCCAGCAGCGCCGGGCTGGTCGTCTACCAGAACAAGCTGAAGAACCTGATCACTTTTGCCAGCAGCGGCCCCTGCGCTTCTTCCTTCGGCTGCTATGCCAACACAGCGCGGGCCGAATATTCAGGCGCCACGCTGACGGCGGCGCATGCCATTGGCGGCGTCAACCTGAGCGGCTCGCTCGATCTGCAGAACCCACGCGACCTGGACAGCGGCAGGCAATTGGCCCGCCGCGCCAAGCGGCACGGCACGCTGGCCGCCGACACCCGCGTCGGCAGCTGGCTGCTGGGCGCAGAGGCCCAGTTGTCAGGCAAGCGATTCAACGACGCGGCCAACAAGGAAGTGCTGAGTGGCTACAGCTTGCTCAACCTGAGCGCGAGCACGCCGATTGCCAAGGACTGGACCTTGCTGGCACGGGTGGACAACCTGGCCGACAAGCAGTACGAAGTGGCGCGCACCTATGCCACGGCAGGGCGCTCGTTCTACGCCGGTGTCAAATGGGCACCCCAGTAAGCATGGCACGCTGCCCCGCCATCCTGATTGCCGCGCCTGCCTCGGGCCAGGGCAAGACCACGGCTGCCTGCGCGCTGGCGCGGCTGCATGCGCGGCAGGGCCAGCGGGTGCGGGTCTTCAAGTGCGGCCCCGATTTCCTCGACCCGTACTGGCTGGCGCTGGCCAGCGGCGGGCCGGTGCATCAGCTCGACCTGTGGATGACCGGCGAGGCCGACTGCGCCCGCCGGCTTCACGACGCGGCGCTTGAGGCCGACCTGATCCTGATCGAAGGCGTGATGGGCCTGTTCGACGGCCAGCCCAGCGCCGCCGACCTGGCCCAGCGCTTTGGGATTTCGGTGCTGGCGGTGATCGACGCCGGGGCGATGGCCGGCACCTTCGGCGCCCTGGCCTGGGGGTTGCAGCATTACCGCGAAGATTTGCCGTTTGCCGGCGTGCTGGCCAACCGCGTTGCCTCGCCCGGCCATGCGGTGATGCTGCAGGACGGCCTGCGCGAGCCGGCCCAGTGGCTGGGCGCCCTGATGCGCAACGAGGCACTGACGTTGCCGGAGCGGCACCTGGGGCTGGTGATGGACCATGAGCTGGGCGACGCGATGGCGCGGCTCGACGCGGCCGCCGATGCGCTGGCAGAAACAAAATTAGGCCAGATGACGCTGGATGAGCTGCAGGCTTGGTCAGTCGATTTCGCGGCGGCGGATGTGCCCGAGCCTGGCTTTACAGCCGCCGCCTTGCGCGGTGTGACGATAGCCGTGGCCCGCGACGCGGCTTTTTGCTTCATCTACGCCGCCAATCTCGATTGCCTCCAGGCCATGGGCGCCGAACTGGTCTATTTTTCACCACTGGCCGATGCGGCGTTGCCGCCGTGCGATGCGCTCTGGCTGCCCGGCGGCTACCCCGAGCTGCATGCCGAAGCGCTGGCCGGCAACCTGCCGATGAAAAGCAGCATTGCCGGCCATGTGCAGGCCGGCAAGCCGGTCTGGGCCGAGTGCGGCGGCATGATGGCCTTGTTCGACCAGCTCACCGGTGCCGATGGCCGAACCTGGCCGATGTGGGGCGTGCTGCCCGGCGCGGTCACGATGCAAAAACGACTGGCTGCGCTTGGGCCCCAGCAGCTGGAGGTGGCGGGCGGCGTGTTGCGCGGCCACACCTTTCACTATTCGACCTGCGCCACGCCGCTGCAACCCGTCACCCGCACCCAGGCCGCGTCGGGCCGCACCCTGCGCGGGGAGGGCGAGGCGCTGTATGCCTCGGGGCCGGCAGGGTTGGTCAGGGCAAGTTATTTTCATGCCTGGTTCGCGTCCTGCCCGCCGGCGGCGGCGCGGCTGTTTTTAAGGGAATAAGCCATGACTGAAGCATCCAGCGACTGGCGGGCGCTCGCCGCCAGCGCCGACACAGCCAGCTACGGCCCGCAGCGCATCGTCTGCCTGACCGAGGAGCCCACCGAATGGCTCTACCTGCTGGGCGAGGAGCGGCGCATCGTCGGCATCTCGGGCTACACCGTGCGGCCGCCGCGCGCGCGGGAGGAAAAACCCAAGGTCAGCGCCTACCTGAGCGCCAAGATCGACAAGATCGTTGATTTGCGGCCCGACTGCGTGATCGGCTTTTCGGACCTGCAGGCCGACATCGCCGCGCAGCTGGTCAGGAAGGGCATCCAGGTCACCATCTTCAACCAGCGCAGCGTGGCCGAGATTTTTTCGATGATGTACCAGCTGGCGGCCATGGTCGGGCAGGTCGGGCGCGGTCTGGCGCTGATCCGGGGGATTCAGCAGCGGCTGCTGGAGATCGAGCAGGCCGGCCGCGCCCTGAAGCGCCGGCCGCGCGTGTTCTTCGAGGAATGGCATGACCCGCACATCAGCTGCATCGCCTGGGTGTCAGAGCTGGTCGGCATTGCCGGCGGCGACGACTGCTTTCCCGAGCTGGCGAGGGAGCCGATGGGCAAGGGCCGGATCATCGCCGACGGGCTGGAGATCGTGCGGCGCTCGCCCGACATCATCTTCGGCTCCTGGTGCGGCAAGAAATTCAGGCCCGAGCTGGTCGCCGCCCGGCCCGGCTGGGAAGGCGTGCCGGCGGTTCGGGACCAGCAGCTGTTCGAGATCAAGTCGTCGGACATTCTGCAGCCCGGCCCGGCGGCGCTGACCGACGGGGTGGAAAAATTGCACCGGCGCATCATGGAATGGAGCAGGATGGCCCCCGCGCTTGTCGCTTCGGGTACTGCGCTGCCCTTGCAGGGCGCCACGCTGCCGGAAGCAGCGCCGCTGAACGGTGTCCCGCCTAAGGGCGGCCTGTCGGCGGAGCGGCCATCATGAATCAGCGGGTGGACACCGCCCACAGCGAGCTGATCCTGGGCGGTCAGAAGAGCGGCAAGTCGCGCCGCGCCGAACTGCTGGCGCGCAGCTGGCTGGCGCAGTCGCCGGCCCATGAGGCGGTGCTGATCGCCACCGCCCAGCCCTGGGACGAGGAAATGCGCGAACGCATCGCACACCACCAAGCCGACCGGGCCGAGCGCGTGCCGGGCCTGCGCACCGCCCCAGAGCCGCTTCGGCTGGCCGAGGCGCTGGCCAACCACAGCCAGCCGCGCACGCTGGTCGTGGTGGACTGCCTCACGATGTGGCTGACCAACTGGCTCATGCCAGTAGAAAATATTGAACAAAACAAGGCCCTGGCGCATGCGTTGCCTGCGCAGTTAGCTATGTTTTTAATAGCGATTGAGGAAATGCCCGGCCCGGTCGTGCTGGTCGGCAACGAGATCGGCCTGGGCGTGATTCCGCTCGGGCGCGAGACGCGGGCGTTTGTCGATGCCCTGGGCCGGCTGAACCAGGACGTGGCGCGGGTGTGCGAGCGCGTCACCTTCATGGCGGCGGGACTGCCGTTTTCATTGAAAGGCCGTCCATGAAATTCCTTGCCACCTGCTTCAAGGCCGGGGCGCAGGCGCGAGGCGCTGCGCTGCTGCTCTGCCTGGCCGGGCTGATCGGGCTGGCCCCGGCCCACGCGCTGCAGCTCACCGACGACCGGGGCGTCAGCGTCATCCTGGCGCAAAGCCCGCAGCGCATCGTCAGCCTGCTGCCCTCGCTCACCGAAAGCGTCTGCGCCCTCGGCGAGTGCCAGCGGCTGGTCGGCGTCGACCGCTATTCCAATTTTCCGGCCAGCGTGCGCAGCCTGCCGGTGGTGGGCGGCGGGCTGGACCCGAACATCGAGGCCATCCTTGCCCTCAAGCCTGACGTGGTGCTGCTGGCGGTGTCGTCGCGGGCCAGCCAGCGGCTCGAATCGCTGGGCGTCAAGGTCGTGGCGCTGGAGCCCAAGCGCCATGCCGATGTGCAGCGGGTGCTGCAAAGGATCGGCCAGCTGTTGGAAATTCCGCAGGCGCAGGGTGCCGACCGGCTCTGGCGCATCATCGACGCCAGCGTCTCGGCGGCGGCGCAGTCGCTGCCGCCCGAGGCCAAAAACACGCGGGTTTATTTTGAAGTCAGCCGGGGGCCGTATGCGGCGGGCGAGTCGTCCTTCATCGGCGAAACCCTCACCCGCCTGGGCGTGAAGAACGTGGTGCCCGCCGCGCTCGGGCCGTTTCCACGGCTCAACCCCGAGTTTGTGGTGCGCGCCAACCCCGACCTGATCATGGCCGGCAACCGCAGCATGCTGGCCATGGCGTCGTATCCGGGCTGGGGCAGCATCAAGGCAGTGAAAGAGCAGCGCATCTGCAGCTTCGCTCCGGAAGAGTCCGATGTGCTGGTGCGCCCCGGCCCGCGCATGGCCGAGGCGGCCCGCATCATGGCCCGGTGCATCGTGAATAAATCTGGGGCTGGGGCCGAATGAGCCCTGGCGCTAATCACCAGCACCGGCTGGCGTTCTGGCTGGCGCTGGGGCTGGCGCTGGCATCCGCCTTGCTGGTGCTGCTGGGCATCAGTGTCGGCAGCACCGGCTTCGACAGCGTGACGGCCATGCGGCGCGACCCGCAGGCGCTGCTGATCGTGCTTGACATCCGCCTGCCGCGCACCCTGGGCGCCTGGCTGGCGGGCGCCTTGCTGGGGCTGGCCGGCGCGGTGGCGCAGGGCTTGTTCCGCAATCCGCTGGCCGACCCGTATTTGCTGGGCAGCGCCTCGGGCGCGTCGCTGGGCGTGGCCGGCGCGATGGCGCTGTTCGGCGTGTCGCCGCTGGCGACCACCTGGCTGGCGCGCATCGGGCTGACCGGCGCGGCCTTCATCGGCGCGGTGCTGGCGGTGCTGCTGACGCTGCTGCTGGCCAAGGGCGCGCAGCACACGCTGCGGCTGCTGCTGGCCGGCGTCATCGTCGGCGTGGTGCTGGGCGCCATCACCTCGCTGGTGCTGCTGCTTCAGCCCGAGATCATGCAGGCGATGCAGTCCTTCATGCTGGGCAGCACCGGCTTTGTCGGCTGGACCGCCTGCGCCATCATGGCCGCGGTGCTGGCCCTGGCGATGCTGGCCGCCTGGATGATGAGCCATGCGCTCGACGGCCTGGCACTGGGCGAATCGACCGCGCAAAGCCTGGGCCTGGCGCTGCCGCAGATGCGCGCCGGCCTGGTGGCGGTGCTGGCGCTGGCCACGGGAACGGCGGTGGCGCAGACCGGGCTGATCGCCTTTGTCGGCCTGGCCGCGCCGCACCTGGTGCGCTCCGTCGTCAAGACCACGCACGGCCGGCTGATCGGCCTGGCCGGCCTGACCGGCGCGGTGCTGCTCACGGCGGCCGACATCCTGGCCCGGGGCGTGATCGCGCCGCAGGAGCTGCCGGTCGGCGTGCTCACCGCCGTGCTGGGCGGCGGCTACCTGCTCTGGCTGATGCACCGGCAAACCGGACGGGGAGGCGGGTTGTGAACGCACCACTTCCTTTGTCTGCCTCATCTGCTTCATTGAAAACTAAGGCCGCTACAGCGCCGGCTGGCGCTTGGACGGCAGCATCCGCTATGGATTCAATAGCTATCCGCGCAAGCGTTGTCTGCGCAAAGCTCGGAAATGATGAAATATTGCACAGCATTTCACTGGCCCTGCCGCAAGGCCGCTGGACCAGCATCGTCGGCCCCAACGGCGCGGGCAAATCGACCCTGCTCAAGGTGCTGGCCGGCTTGCTGCCGCACAGCGGCGAGGTTGCCTTGCTGGGCCAGCCGATGGCGGCGATGCGCGGACGCGAGCGGGCAAGGCGGCTGTCCTGGCTCGGCCAGAACGAAAGCTCGGCCGACGACCTGACGGCCTATGACGTCGCCATGCTGGGCCGCCTGCCGCACCAGCCCTGGCTGGCGCCGCCGAGCGCCGGCGACCATGCGGCGGTCGAGCGGGCCTTGCGGGCCACGCAGGCCTGGGACTGGCGCGGCCGGCCGCTCGGCCAGCTGTCAGGCGGCGAGCGCCAGCGCGTGCTGCTGGCCAGGGCTCTGGCAGTCGAGGCCGAGGTGCTGCTGATGGACGAGCCGCTGGCCAACCTCGACCCGCCGCACCAGACCGACTGGCTGCTGATGGTGCGCGCCCTGGTGGCCGATGGAAAGACCGTGGTCAGCGTGCTGCATGAAATCTCGTTCGCGCTGCAGGCCGACGCGCTGGTGGTGATGGACAAGGGCTGCGTCACCCACCAGGGCGCCTGCGCCGACGCCGCCACGCACCGGGCGCTTGAAAGCGTGTTCGACTACCGCATCGCCGTGCATCACCTGGCCGGCCAGTGGCTGGCGCTGCCCAGGCTTTGAAAGCGGGGCTGAAGTGACGAAGCACTGGCCTTGGGCAAAACCGTCATTCCCGCGAAGGCGGGAATCCAGCATGCCAGGCTCGCGACCCTTCTGGATTCCCGCCTTCGCGGGAATGATGCGGGGAAACAAATTTTTATCAGTCAAATAAGCCTCTAGCGCAGGCAGTACTTGCGCAAGCTGCTATCAAATTCATAAATTAAAGTCTTCATTTCCGCGATGTCCGCGACCAGCGATTCAAGAAAGATCCAGATGCAAATCGAAACCCCACCCTCGGTCAAGCCCTACGACAAACCCGAGGGCGAGCGTCGCGGCCTGGTCATCGTCAACACCGGCGACGGCAAGGGCAAGAGCACGGCCGCCTTCGGCCTGGCCCTGCGCGCCCATGGCCGCCACCATGTGCATGGCAAAAGCGTCAGGATTTTCCAGTTCATGAAGGTGCCCAGCGCCCGCTTCGGCGAGCACCGCATGTTCGAGCAGCTCGGCATTCCCATCGAGGGCCTGGGCGACGGTTTCAGCTGGAAAAGCCAGGACCTGGCGCATTCGGCCCAGCTGGCGCGCAACGGCTGGGAAAAGGCCAAGGCCGAAATCCTGAGCGGCGAGAACTTCATGGTGGTGCTCGACGAGCTGACCTATCCGCTGATCTACGGCTGGATGCCGCTGGACGATGTGTTGGCCACCTTGCAGAACCGGCCCAGGGATGTGCATGTGGTCATCACCGGCCGGCGCTGCCCGCCCGAGATCATCGCCCTGGCCGACACGGTGACCGAGATGACCAAGGTCAAGCATGCCTTCAATGCCGGCATACCGGCGCAGCGCGGCATTGAAGACTGACAACGTGAATCCATCACTTGAGGCAAGCCAGGCCTTCAGCCAGCCGGAGCAGCAGGCGGTGTACCGCGCCATCCGCGAGCGGCGCGACATGCGCCACTTCAGCGGCGGCAGCGTGCCCGACGCGCAGCTGCAGCGCCTGCTGTCTGCCGCCCACCATGCGCCCAGCGTCGGTTTCATGCAGCCTTGGCGCTTCATCCGCGTTCGCAGCCAGTCGCTGCGTGAAAGCCTGCATGCGCTGGTCGAGCAGGAACGGCGGCTCACCGCCCAGGCCATGGGCGAGCGGCAGGACGAGTTCATGGCGTTGAAGGTGCAGGGCGTGCTCGACGCGGCCGAGGTGTTGGTGGTGGCCCTGCCGCCGGGGCGGGAAGCGCATGTGTTTGGCCGCCGTACCTTGCCCGAGATGGACCTGGCGTCTGCCGCCTGCGCGATTCAAAACCTCTGGCTGGCGGCGCGGGCCGAAGGGCTGGGCATGGGCTGGGTGTCGATTTTTTGCCCGCTGCAGCTGGCCCGTCTGCTGCAGATGCCCGAAGGCAGCCATCCGGTGGCTATTTTGTGCCTGGGGCCGGTGCAGGCCTTCTACGACCAGCCGATGCTGCAGGCCGAAAAATGGGCCCGCCGTGCGCTGCTTGCCGACCTGGTGTTTGAAGACCGGTGGGGCCAGCCCGCACTGCTGTTCGCCGACGCCACGGCGTCCGCTGCGGTGGCTGCGCCCGCTGCGTCCGTTGCACCCGCTGATTTTTCTGTTTCTTCCGAAAGTTAAACCATGCCTTTTGAAAATGCCCTGTTCCAGCTCGCCCAGCTGTTTCTCTGGCCGGTCACGATCCTGGTGTTCGCGGTGTTTGCCTATGCGCTGATGGCCCTTGGCGCGTTTGGCCTGGAATGGTCGCGCCGCCGGGGCCAGCCGGGCCGGGTGCTGGTGCTGGCCGGCTTTCAGGGCCGGTCGGCCGAGGCGCTGGAGCTGGCGGTGCTCAAGGAGCTTGAGGGCCTGCGCCTGTGCAGCCGCGTGGCGCCCATGCTGGGGCTGGTCGCCACCATGATCCCGATGGGCCCCGCCCTGGTCGCGGTGGCGTCGGGCCAGTCGCAGGGCGTGGCGCAAAGCCTGGCGCCGGCTTTCGCGGCGGTGATCGTGGCGCTGGTCGCCGCGTCCATCACCTTCGTGGTGTACAGCGTGCGCCGGCGCTGGCTGCTGGCCGAGATGCTGGTGGTGCTGGATGGGCCGGCCGCATGAACCCGCCCGTGCAACCGGCGAAAAATCCCGCCGCAGTCCGGCCGCGCCTGCGCATCCTGGACGAGGACGACGACGACCCGGTGCTCTCGACCATCAACCTGATCGACGTGTTCCTGGTGGTCATCGGCATGCTCCTGATCGCGGTCATCAACAACCCGATGAACCCGTTCGCCAACGACAAGGTCACCATCATCCGCAATGAAGGCCGGCCCGACATGGAGATCATCACCAAGGACGGCAGCAAGGTCACCAAATTCAAGGCCAGCGGCGCCTCGGGCGAGGGCGACGGCGAAAAGGCCGGCACCGCCTACCGCATGAAGGACGGCACCATGGTCTATGTGCCTGCAGCCGGCGGCCAGCCATGAGCGCTGTCCTGCCGCGCGGCTGGCGCGTGGCCGTGACCGCGCTGCTGGTTTTCCTGGGGCTGGCGGGCCTGGCGCCGGTGCGGGCATTGGCGCAGGCGCTTGCAAAGGACGCGCCCGCCAGCCAGCGCATCGTGCTCCTGACCACCTATGTCGTGTCGCCGGC
>JAQGNK010000334.1 GCA_028291905.1 Polaromonas sp. | reverse complement strand
ACTGGCGGCATTTCTGGGCCTGGTTCGGGCTGGGCGTGCCGGCGCTGCTGGCTTTTTTGCTGATCTTCTGGCTCATGATCGCCAAGCCGAGCAGCCTGCCGGGGTTGGGCTGAAGACCTTCGGCGCGCCATGGTAGAGCTATGTTCAGTTACTGTTGTTACGGTCATGCACTAGCGTATCCCCCTGTCTGGGGGATGGTTGAAATTGCTGCATCCGGGAAACTTCCCGCATGCTTTCACACGTTAAAAAACATCTACAAAAAAGCAATAAATCAAGCGATAAAACCCTTGTGTCAAGGTTGATCTCGCAGGGTTCGGCCGATTTACGGCTGAGCCAGAACAACGCTGCCCATGCTTGCAGCGCCAAGCTCGCCGTGCGCGGGAGCTGGCCTTGCTGTCGCCGCAAGGCCGCGTGATGAGTGCTGGCCCTTCATTGCAGCCGCTTCGCCATCTGGGCGCCCTGGCGGCCATGGCCTTGCTGCTATGCCTGACGGCCATCTTCAATGGCCAGCCTTTTTTCTACCCAGACACCCCGACCTACCTGCGCGGTGCGGAAATGGGCGTGAGCCGCCTGCTCGGCCCGTCGATGCTCAAGCCCTGGCTGGCACCGCAGCAAAAGCTGGCCGCCGCGCCGTCAGCGGCTGCCCCGGCGGCTGAAGCTGCTTCGCCCACGGTACGGCTCAAGCCGCTGACGTCGGTCGAGGACAAGGTGGTGCTGTCGGGCCGCTCGCCTTACTACGGCGCGCTGGTCTATGCCGGCTACCTGGGCGGCGGCATGTGGCTGGCCGTGGTGCTGCAGGCGCTGGCGGTTGCCTACCTGCTCTATCTGCTGATGGTGCAGCTCTGGGGTTTGCGCGCCTGGCAGGCCATCGGCGTGACGGCCGCGCTGAGCCTGCTGACGCCGCTTGGGCTTTACACCGGCTTTCTGATGCCCGATGTGTTCGCGCCGCTGGTGATCCTGTGCATCGGCCTGCTGGCGGTGTACTGGAAGCGGCTTGCGGGCGGCCACCGCTGGGCCGTCTCCATCCTGCTGCTGTTCGGCCTGGCCGCCCATGCCAGCCACCTGGCGCTGGCGGTGTTCATGCTGGCGCTGCTGCTGGCCGCCCGTTTGGTCAGCGCCCGCTGGCGCGTCCTGCCATGGGCCGGGCTGCTGGTGCTGGCCGGCTGCATCGGCGGGGCGCTGGGCGCCGAATGGGCTTTTAGCAAGGCCGTGACCAAGGCGGTGGGCGCGCCGCCGCTGCGTCTGCCGCACCTGACGGCCCGCCTGATCGACCTGGGGCCGGGCACGGTGTTTCTGCGGCAGCACTGCCCGGCAGCAGGCGCATCGGGCTATGCGGCCTGCGGTTACCTGCAGAACTATCCGATCGCCTGGGACGACTTTCTGTTTTCAACCGATCCGGCAAAAGGCGCCTTCGCGCTGGCCGATGCCGCCGCCAAGCGCCGCCTGTCCGACGAGCAGCTGGGCCTGGCGCTGCAGGTGCTGCGCGCCGATCCGGCCGGCGTCATCGGTGGTGTCTCGGCCGATGTGCTGCGCCAGATTGTCAGTTTCCAGGTGGACATCGGGCAGTACAGCGACAAGATTTTCGCCATGTACGAAGGGCGGGTGCCCGACAGCATCTTCGCCGACATGCATGCCAGCCGGGCAGGGAGCGGCTTTCCGTTCAACCGCTGGCTGACAGCCAGCAGCTACGCCATGGTGCTGGCCTCAGCCCTGATGCTGGGCCTGTGGTGGCGGCGCCGAAGCGCGGCCGGCCTGGCTGCGCCGCCGCCCGAGCTTGGGTTGAGCGACTTTGTGCTGCTGGTGGTGGCCGGCGTCGTGGCCAACGCGCTGGTCTGCGGCGCGCTGGCCTCGCTGAGCGACCGTTTCCAGGCGCGTGCCATCTGGCTGCTGCCGTTTCTTGCCTTGTCGGTGCTGGCCATGGCCCGCCGCCCCAGTCCTTCGGACGTCCGGCTCGCCAGCGCGAGCCAGGGCGTTCCCGCCGCCGATTTTTCGTTGAAAGGAGTTCCTCCATGATTGACCACACCGCCTCCGCTCCCCCCATGCAGAGCAACCGCG
Organism: Polaromonas sp.; assembly: GCA_028291905.1. Lineage (GTDB taxonomy): Bacteria > Pseudomonadota > Gammaproteobacteria > Burkholderiales > Burkholderiaceae_C > Polaromonas. Next base: position 9,488 of record JAQGNK010000334.1, on the reverse strand, counting down.
CCAGCTGGCGCGATTACCTCAAGATGGCCCGGCTGGACCACATGACCAAGCACATCTTCATCCTGCCTGGGCTGGTGCTGGCCTATGTGCTGCGCAGCCCGTCGCTGGAGAACGCCTGGTGGTCCATCCTGCTCGGCTTCGCCAGCGCGGTGCTGATCGCCTCGTCCAACTACATCATCAACGAATGGCTGGACCGCGAGTTCGACGCTTTTCACCCCGACAAGTCCAGCCGCCCGGCGGTCCATCGGGAAATGTCGGCTGGCGTGGTCTATGCCACTTATGCCGGCTTCAGCCTGGTCGGGCTGCTGCTGGCGCATGCCGTCGGCAACCTGTTCTTCATCGTCAGCCTGCTGTTCTGGGTGTCCGGCGTTATCTACAACGTCAAGCCGATACGCTCGAAGGACAAGCCTTACCTGGACGTGCTGTCGGAGTCGCTGAACAACCCGATCCGCATGATGCTGGGCTGGGCCATGATCGAGCATGCCACCGTGGCGCCGGTCTCCCTGCTGCTGGCTTACTGGATGGGCGGCGCCTTCCTGATGGGGGCCAAACGGCTGTCCGAATACCGCGAGATCACCTCGGAGCCGGGCGGCGTGGCGCTGCTGCACCGCTACCGCCGCTCGTTCCAGCATTACACCGAGGAGCGGCTGACGATTTCCTGCTTCGTCTACGCCTTGTTCTCGACCTTCCTTATGGGCGTGTTCCTGATCAAGTACCGCATCGAGTACCTGGTGGCCTTTCCCTTCATCATTTTGATGTTCGCCCACTACCTGTCGCTGTCAATGCGCAGCGGCTCGGTGGCGCAAAAACCTGAGAAACTGTTTCGCGAAAAGCGCCTGATGGGCATCAGCGCCGCCGCGCTGGTGGCGCTGGCCGTGGTGAGTTTTGTCGATCTGCCCTCCCTGCATGGGTTCAGCACGCCGTACTTCATGACCGTGAGCAAATGAGCCGCTGACCGATGCAGCAGCAGGCATACGGCAGCATGGCCGCGCAGGGCAGGGAAGCCATGAAGGGCGGCGAATGAACCCGCCCGCGGCAGCGCCGCCCGACGGCCTGGCCCTGTGGCTGGAAAGGACGATAGGACTGTTCGGCTTTTACGAACTGGTGCTGACGGCGCTGTTCCTGCTGCTGGCCTTCACCGCGCCACAGCTGGGCCGGCGCGGTTTCGAGCGGATCGAACATTATTTTGGCGGCCTGGCCCGCCATCCGGTGCGTCAGATCATTGCGGTCGGCCTGCTGGCGGTGCTGGCCAGGGCCGCCGTGCTGCCCTGGCTGGGCGCGCCGGTGGCCTTGAACTACGACGAGAACAGCATCGTGCTGCAGGCCCAGACCTTCATGCAGGGGCGCCTGGCCAACCCGACCCATCCGTTCTGGGAGCACTTCGAAACTTTCTATGTGAACCAGGTTCCGGCCTATGCCTCGATGTATTTTCCGGGTCGGGGAGCGCCGCTGTTTGCCGGACTGCTGCTGGCCGACAATGCCTGGGTCGGCGTCTGGCTGAGCGTGGTGCTGATGTGCATGGCCGCCACCTGGATGCTGCAGGCCTGGGTGTCGCTGCCGATGGCGTTTCTGGGCGGGGTGCTGGTGGTGCTCAGGCTGGCCGTCTTCAGCCGCTGGATCAATTCCTATTACGGCGGCGCCTTTGCCGCCTTCGGTGCCATGCTGGTCTTCGGCGCCCTGGGCCGCATTTTGAAGGCGCCGCGCTGGCGCGATGGCTTCCTGATGGGGCTGGGCACCACCATCCTGATGCTCTCGCGGCCCTACGAAGGCGTGCTGCTGTGCGTTCCGGTCGCTGTCGCCGTGCTGCTGCGCTGGCGCAAGCCGGTCTGGCAGGCAGGCCGGCGGGCGATTGTGAAAGTCGCGCTGCCCGCCGTGCTGCTGGTTGGGGCCGGCGGCGGCCTGATGCTGGCCTACAACGCGGCCACGACCGGCCATATCCTGAAAAGCGCCTACAGCCTGCAGCGCGAAACCTATGCCATCGCCCCGGCGTTCCTGACCTCGCCGCCCGTGGTGTCGAAACACCAGGGGCCAGCCTATTTCAGGGCTTACTACGAGATAGAGGCAACGACCTACTACTACCGCGAGTCAGCGGCCAAGCTGGTGCGCAGCGTGGTGGCCAAAGTAATGCACACCTGGAATTTCTACATCGGCACGACCTTCACCGCCGCCTTTCTGGCCGGTCTGTGGGTGGCCCGGCGCGAGGGGCTGCTGATCGGGACGCTGGCGTTCTTTTTCCTCGGCTATTGTCTGGAAACCTGGAACTTCCCGCAGTACACCGCCCCCATCTACCCGGTGCTGCTGGTGCTGACGATGCGAGGCTTCGAATGGCTCAGGGGACGCGGCGCCGCCGGGCTGTTTCTGACGCGCGCCATGCCGCTGGCCGCCGTGCTGCTGCTGGCGCTGCCTGTCAGCTCGCTGGTGGCGGGCTGGCCGTCCCTTTCCAACGCTTCGATTCAGGCGGCATGCTGCACCATTGACTATGACGACGTTCGCCCCGCGCTCCTCAAGCAGCTTTCGGCCAGCCCCGGCCCCGACCTGGTGCTCATCAAGGACGGCCCGCAGAACCCGACCAACTACGAGCTGGTCTATAACGACGCCGACATAGACCAGGCCCAAGTGGTCTGGGCGCACCGGCTCGGCCCTGAGAAGGACCAGCGGCTGCAGGCCTACTTTTCGGGCCGCCGGGTCTGGGAGTTTGAATGGCTGCCCAAGCCGCCAGACGCTGACCAAGGCTACCGCTTCACCCCCATCAGCCCTGGTGGCGATAGCCGAGCGCCATGAATGAACTGCCGCTCCCGTCCGGCCCGGTGGCACGGCTGATGGCGCTGATTGACCAGTCCATTGGCCTGTTTGGCCTGGCCGAGCTGGTGCTGGTGGCTGCCTTCCTGCTGCTGGCGGTGGCCGCGCCACGCCTGGGCAGCGCCAGGTTTGCCCGCATCGAAGCCCTGTTCGCGCCGCTGGCCCATCGCCCTGGGCGCCAGATCATCGCCGTGGGCCTGCTGGCCGTGCTGGCCCGGGCCGCCGTGCTGCCCCTGCTGGGCGCGCCGGTGGCCACCGTGCATGACGAGCAGAGCCTGCTGCTCCAGGGGCAGACCTACCTGGCGGGGCGCCTGGCCAATCCGCCGCATCCGTTGTGGCAGCATTTCGAGAGCTTTCACATCAACCAGCTGCCGGCCTATGCGTCGATGTATTTTCCGGGCCGGGGTGCGCCGCTGGCCGCCGGGCTGTGGCTGGCCGGCGAGCCGTGGCTGGGCGTCTGGCTGAGCTTCGTGCTGATGAGCATGGCCGCCGTCTGGATGCTGCAGGCCTGGGTCTCGCTGCCGATGGCGCTGCTGGGCGGCTTGCTGGTGGTGGTGCGCTTCGGTGTTTTCAGCTACTGGATCAACGCCTACTGGGGCGGCGCCTTCACCGCGCTGGGAGCCCTGCTGGTCTTCGGCGCGCTGCCGAGAATCTTGAGGCATCCGCAGTGGCGCCACGGCGTGCTGCTGGGGCTGGGCCTGCTCATCCTGATGACCACGCGGCCCTATGAAGGCGCGCTGGCCTGCCTGCCGGTTGCGGTGCTGCTGCTCTGGCGCCTGATGCGGCGGTCCGAACCGGCTCTGGCGGGCGGCCGGATGGCGCTTGCCAAAGTGGCCGTGCCGGCGGCGGCGTTTGCCGGTGCCGGCCTGGCGCTGCTGCTGGCCTACAACGCGGCCACCACCGGCCAGTTTCTGAAAACGCCCTACAGCCTGAACCGAGAAACCTACGCGGTCGCGCCGGCCTTTCTGATTTCGCCGCCGCTCCAGTCGGCGCAGCGCGGGCCGGCCTATTTCCGCGATTTCTACAACCAGGAGGCCAGGGCCTACCTGCGCCGGGGTACCCTGAAGGAAACCGTGCGCTCAATGCTGGCCAAGATGCTTCATTCCTGGAATTTTTACCTGGGCGCGACCTTCACCGCCGCTTTTTTGGCCGGCCTCTGGGCGGCGCGTCGCAACTACTTCCTGCTGGGCACGCTGGGTTTTTTCTATGCCGGCTACTGCCTGGAAACCTGGAACTTTCCGCACTACACGGCGCCGCTGTATCCGGTGATCCTGATCCTGATGATGCGCGGCTTCGAATGGCTGCGCGGCTTCGAGTGGCGCGGCAAGCCGGCGGGGCTGTTCCTTACCCGCGCCATGCCGGCCACGGCGGTCGCGCTGCTGGCGCTGCCGACGCTGGCGCTGTGGCTGCACAAGCCCTGGCTGGAGGGCAATGCGCAGAGCCGTTCCTGCTGCATGATCTCCGACAGCAACCTGCGCAGCCGGCTGGCCGCTGAACTCCAGGCCAGTCCGGGGCAGGACCTGGTGCTGGTCAAGGACGGGCCCAACAACCCGCTGCATTTCGAGATGGTTTATAACGAAGCCGATATCGACCATGCCGAGATCGTCTGGGCGCGCAGCCTCGGCGGCGAGCGCGACCTGGCGCTGCGGCACCATTTCGCCGGGCGACGAATGTGGGAATTCGAATGGTTGGCCGATCCCGCGAAAATCTATCGCCTGACGCCCCTCAACCCTGCGCTGACTGTGAACGCCAGCGCACGACCTTGAAATTGCCATGAAAAATCTTTTTGTTCCCACTTCGCCGCACCTGGCCGAGCCGCGCCTGCCACCCGAGCCGCCGCGCGCCATGCCCCTGCTGGACTGGAAAGACATCGACCTGGTGGTGTTCGATGTGGATGGCACGCTGTACGACCAGCGCCAGCTGCGGCGCGTCATGCTGGGACAGTTGCTGACAGACGCCTGGCACTCGCGCAGCCTGGGCACACTCAAGGTGCTGCGCACCTTCAGGAAGGTGCGCGAGGCGTTGGGCGAAGAGCCCGAGGCCGACTTTCTACGCCTGCAGTACAGCCGGACCGCGCAGCGGCACAAGACATCCGAGCACGAGATCAGCATGCTCGCCGCCGAATGGCTGGAGCAGCGCCCGCTGCCCTGGCTGGCCGGCTGCCGCTATCCGCATGTGGACGCGGTTTTCTGCGCCATCCACAACGCGGGCAAGCGAATTGCCGTCTTCTCGGACTACCCGGCGATTGACAAGATCAAGGCGCTGGCGCTCAAGGCCGAGCCGGTGGTCTGCGCGACCGACCCGGATATTGCGCGGCTCAAGCCCGACCCGGCCGGGTTGCTGTCGATCCTGCGCCGCACCGGCGTAGCGGCCGAGCGCACGCTGATGATCGGCGACCGCTTTGACCGGGATGCGGCGGCGGCGGCGCAGGCCGGCGTGCGCGCTTTGATCCGTTCACGCCATCCGCATCCGCGCTTTGACACCTTCCGCGCCTATGACGACCCGGTTTTCCAGCCGCTGCTGGCGCAGTTCTGCGTGCCGCAGGCGGTGTGACGCCAGTGCCGGCAAACCAGCAGGGCGATTCGCCAGCGCCGGCCCCATCGCCTGGCGCCAAAGCCTTGGCCGCGCCGCGCCTGGCCCGGCAGCTGCTCGGCTACCTTGGCGTGGGCGGGCTGTCGGCGGTGGTCGATATCGGGCTGTTCCATCTGCTGGCGCCGCGCCTGCCGTCCCTGCTGCTGGCGGCGGCGGCCAGCTTCATCATTGCGGCCGTCGTCAACTATTCGCTCTCGTCGGTCTGGGTCTATCGCCGTCAGTGGCGCTCGCTGCGGCGCGCGGCGATGTTCCTGGCCTTCGCCTCGGTCGGGCTGTGCATCAATGCCGGCGCCACCTGGTGGCTCGCCGGCGCCTTGCCGATTGCGCCCACGCTGGCCAAGGTCGGCGGCGTGGGGATCGCCTTTTTGGCCAACTTCCTGATGAACACCTTCATTGTTTTTCGCGCCGAGGATTGAGGCGGCGGGCCATTGCAGAACGGTACGAGCTTGGCTTGCAGTGGTTTCAAACTACTGAATTCATAGCTGCCAGCGCATGCTGTGCCTGCGCCAGAGCCTTATTTGATGCTGGAGCGGTTTCACCCTGACCTGCAACAGCAGTGGCCCGGCAGCTTGAATGCTACTGAATTCATAGCTTCTGGCGCAGGCATTTCCTGCGCTGCAGCCGGTTTTTGTCAATTTCTCCAGTTTTCCGCCGTCCCCGTGTTGCTACTTTCCTCGCTGGAAGAAGGCAGGGATGGGGGCTGCCTCCGAGCCCGGCATGGGCCTGGGCGGCATTTTCCAGTTAGGGTGATGCCGCTCCAAAGATGGGTCTGCTGCTTCAAGCCAGCGCGCCCTACACCGGTACGGTGTAGTTCAGCGTCATCCGCCCGCCATCGACCACCACGATCTCGCCGGTGATATAGCTGGCCGCGTCGCTCGCCAGGAAGGCCACCGTGTCGGCGATCTCGGACGGCTCGCCCAGCCGCCGCATCGGCGTGCGGCTCATGATGCGGGCCTTGGCCTCTTCGCTCGTCAGCACGGCCTTGGTTGCCAGTTCGGTGGCAATCGTGCCGGGCGCCACGGCATTGACGCGAATGCCCTTGTCAGCCAGCGCCAGCGCCATCGCCCGCGTCAGCTGGTTGATGCCGCCCTTGCTGACGTTGTAGCTGGCAATCGTGGGAATCGCCAGCACGCCGTTGACCGAGCTCATGTTGATGATGCTGCCCTTGCCGGCCCTGGCCATTTCACGCGCCGCCGCCTGGCCCAGCAGGAATGAGCCCTTCAGGTTGATCCGCAGCACCGCGTCGAAGTCGGCTTCGGTGACCTCCAGGAAATCGGCGGCCCTGAAAATCCCGGCATTGTTGACTAGCACGTCGATGCGGCCATGCGCGGCCATGACCTGTGCCACCAGCGCGTCGACCTGGGCCTTGTCGCCGACGTCGCAATGAATGTAGAGGCCGCCGGTCTCGTTGGCCAGCGCCGCGCCGCGCGCGTCGTCCACATCGGCAATGACGACCTTCGCGCCTTCGCCGGCAAAGCGCCGTATGCAGGCCTCGCCAATGCCCTGCGCGCCGCCGCTGACGATGCAGACGCGGCCGTCCAGGCCGAAGTTGATTTTTGTTGACGATTCAGGGGTCATGCGATTGTCCTGTATGCACTGCGTGCTATGAAGTTGAGAGTAAATTGAGCCAGCCGGCTTTGCCTGGGCAGGCCAGCGTACACCTTCTCGAAAAGGCTGAAAGCCATGCGCCCGGCCTGCCAGTCAAAGCTTCAAGCATATTTGAAGCTTTGTTTTTGATAGCAGCTTGCGCAGGCATTGATTGCGCTGCAGCTAGTATTGTTATAAATTTTCGCTGTAAAGGCGCAAATTGTCCGACAGCACGACATGGCGGCCCGGGCCGGCTGTTTGCAGCCTGTTCACCAGCGCGCCAGCCACCGCGTCGGCTTGAACCGGGCGGTAGTGGGCGGGAACCAAGGGATGGAAGAATGCAAGCACGCGCTGCGCCCACCTCTCGGCGGGTCGCGCCGGCTGGCTGAGTGAAGCCCGGTCGCCGGCGAGCAGGGAAGGGCGGGCAATGACCAGGGTTTCAAAGCCCAGCGCGCCAACCGCCGCTTCCATCTCGCCCTTGACACGGTTGTAGAACACCGGCGAGCGGCTGTCGGCACCCATGGCGCTGACGACGCCCAGGCGTGTCGCCCCGGCGGCGCGGCCGGCACGGGCCAGCGCCACCACGGCATCCAGATCAAGCGCCCTGAAGGCCTGCCGGCTGCCCGCCAGCTTCAAGGTGGTGCCCAGGGCGATGAACACATCGTCAACTGGCGGGGAAATGAATTCGCTGAACGAATCCAGGAGGTGAACCGTGAGCCTGGGATCAAGCCGCGCCGGTGCGCGGCGGCCCACACAGTGAACCGCCGTGTAGCGCTTATCGGCCAGTAAACGGTCCAGGACCGCCCGGCCGACGAGGCCCGTTGCTCCGGCCACCAGGGCCACCCGCGCCGCCGCCGCCGGTGCGTGCGCCCCGGAAGTTGTTGCGGTTGCCTGAAGGCTGGCCGGAAGAGGGAAAGCCGGAAGAGGCATGGCTGGCAGGCTGCTGGTTGTCAAAATCGTTGCGCGGCTCGCTGTCGCGCTGGCGCGGTGCCGGTGCGGATGCATAGGCATTGCGTGGCTGGCCGCCTTGCGGATAGCCCGAATTCTGGCCGAAATTCTGGCGCGGCTGGGCCGGAGCGCGGCGCTCGGCAGTGCCGCCGTTGCCAGCGAAGCTGCCGCCGCCATTGCCGCCACGGCCAGCGCCGTTGCTGCCACCGGCGGGCGGGCGGGCGCCGCGTCCAGCCGGGCCGGCATTGCCGCCACGCGCAGGCTGGGCTCCCTTGGTGTCGCGGATGCGGGTCATCATCTCGCTGCGGGCGGCCTTGGCGGCGGCCTGCATCACGTCGCGGCTTGGCGGCTTGCCCAGGCCGCCCCAGATGGTCTGGCGGCCCATGGCCAGCGGCTCGGCTTTTTCGCCGGGGTCGGCTTCAAAGCCGGCAATCAGGACTTTCTCGATGTTCTGCTTGGTGAAGCGCTCGATGTCCTGCATGAAGCCTTCTTCGTCCAGACAGACCAGGCTGACGGCTTCGCCGCTGTTGCCGGCGCGGCCGGTGCGGCCGATGCGGTGCACATAGTCTTCGCTGACGTTCGGGATTTCGTAGTTCACCACATGTGGCAACTCGTCGATGTCGATGCCGCGCGCGGCGATGTCGGTTGCCACCAGGGCGCGGATCTCGCCGTTCTTGAAGCCCTGCAGCGCCTGGGTGCGGGCGGTCTGGCTCTTGTTGCCGTGCAGCGCCATGGCCGGAATGCCGGCCTTGCTCAGGTGCTCGGCCACATTGTTGGCGCCGAACTTGGTGCGGGTGAACACCAGCACCTGGCTCCAGTTGTGCTCGTTGATGATGTGGGTCAGCAGCGCTTTCTTCTTGCCGCGACCGACCGGGTGGATGGTCTGGGTGATGCGCTGCACCGTGGTGTTGCGCGGCGTGACCTGGATCGACACCGGGTTGCGCAGCAGGCCGTTGGCCAGCTCGCGGATTTCGTCGCTGAAGGTGGCGCTGAAAAGCAGCGTCTGCTTCTGCTTGGGCACCATCGCCAGCACTTTTTTGATGTCGTGGATGAAGCCCATGTCCAGCATGCGGTCGGCTTCGTCCAGGATCAGAACCTGCACCTGGCTCAGGTCCAGCGTGCCCTGGCCGGCATGGTCGAGCAGGCGGCCGGGCGTGGCCACCAGAATGTCAACGCCACGGCGCAGTTTCTCGATCTGCGCGCCCATGCCGACGCCGCCAAACATCACCATCGAAGTGAGGTCCAGGTATTTGCCGTAGGTGCGAACGCTTTCCTCGACCTGGGCCGCGAGTTCGCGGGTTGGGGTCATGATGAGGGCGCGCACCGCATTGACGCCGCGCCGGTTGACCAGGCGCGGCTCGGTCGAGAGGCGCTGCAGCAGCGGCAGGGTGAAGGCTGCGGTCTTGCCGGTGCCGGTCTGGGCGCCGCCCAGCAGGTCGGCGCCGCCGAGCACGGCGGGAATGGCCTGGACCTGGATCGGGGTGGGTGTGTCGTAGCCCTGCTCAAGCACGGCCTTCAGGATGGCCGGGGCCAGGTTCAATTCTTCAAATGTCATTTTTGTT
>JAQGNK010000332.1 GCA_028291905.1 Polaromonas sp. | reverse complement strand
TCACCTCGCCAGAGCAGGGCAGTGACTTTTAAACACGTACTGAGCCAATGTCTGTAGATTGGCCCACACCCTTGGAGTTTTTTAATGCCATCGCCTTTTTTCAGCAGCTCAATTTCAAACAGCCTGTCCAAGCCCGGTTGGCTATCGAACTCCACGAGGTTTTCGCTGGGAATGAAGACCGAAGGGGCCCAACTGGCGCTTGGAGTTGGCGCATGACCGAACTGGCTTTTGCCTTGCCCGATGAAGTCGGCCTGTGCGCCGGGCGCCTGCGGCGGATGCTTGATGTGCTGCAGGGTGAAATCGACGGCGGGCGCCTGCCCGGCGCCGTGGCGCTTGTGGCCCGGCGCGGCAGGGTGGCGCTGTTTGAAAGCCTGGGCCAGCAGGACCCCTCTACAGGCGCGCCAATGGCGCGCGACGCGATCTTTCGCATCTACTCCATGACCAAGCCGGTGGTGTCGGTGGCCGTGATGATGCTGATGGAGCAGGGCAAGCTGCTGCTGAGCGAACCGATCGCCCGGTATCTCCCTGAATTCGCGAACCAGAAGGTGGCGGTGGAAAAGGGCGGCAAGCTGGAACTGCAGGACGCGGACCGGCCTGCCACCGTGCACGACCTGCTGCGCCACACGGCCGGGCTGACCTATGAGTTCATGGGCTCGGACGCGGTGCATCGCCAGTACGCCGCGCTGCAGATGGGCTCGCGCGAGCGCAGCAACGCGGAATTCTCGCAGGTGCTGGCCGCCCTCCCCCTGATGTACCAGCCCGGCAGCGTCTGGGAATACAGCCGCGCCACCGACGTGCTGGGGCGGCTGGTCGAAGTGATCAGCGGCCTGGCGCTGGGCGACTATCTGAGTCAACAAATCTTCATGCCGCTGGGCATGACGGACACCGGCTTCAGCGTGCCCGAGGCCGATCATTCCCGCATCGCCGAGCCTTTCGCGCATGACCCCGACGGCGGCGTGCCGATGCGTGTGTTCGAGCCGCGCCGGGTGCCGGCCATGCAAGGCGGTGGCGGCGGCCTGCTGTCCACCGCGATGGACTATGCGCGTTTCCTGCAGTTCATGCGCAACAAGGGCGAGCTGGACGGCGTGCGCCTGCTGGGGCCCTGCACGGTGGATTTCATGACGGCCGACCATCTGGGCGCCATTCCCTCGGCAAGCGAGCTGCTGCCGCCCGGCCACGGCTTCGGCCTCGGATTTGCGGTGCGCACCGCCACCGGCATCTCGCCCGTGCCGGGCTCGGCGGGCCTGTATTACTGGGGTGGCATCGCCGGCACGACCTTTTTCGTGGACCCGGCCCAGGACCTTTATGCTTTGCTGATGATCCAGGCGCCCAACCAGCGCGACTACTACCGCCCGCTGTTCCGCAGCCTGGTGTACGCTGCCGTGACGAACTAGGAGAGCATCGTGAGTCAAGCACCTGAACAAGATCCTGGCCATGACCACGGCCACAGCGCCACCGACTGGAAACACCACGGCGTGCGCGTGATTCCCGCCGGCCAGCTCGACGGCAACGTGCCGTCCACCCCCGGCATGGAGCGCAAGGCGGCCATCGATTTCGCCCGCGTCGGGGCGCAAAAGCTGTGGGCTGGAACGGTGACCATCCATGCCAATGCCAAGACCGGCGCGCACCATCATGGTCATCTTGAAAGCGTGATCTACGTCGTCAGGGGCCGCGCCCGGATGCGCTGGGGCGACCAGCTGGAGTTCACCGCCGAGGCCGGGCCGGGCGACTTCATCTACGTGCCGCCCTACGTGCCGCACCAGGAAATCAACGCCAGCCCGACCGAGGCGCTCGAATGCGTGCTCTGCCGCAGCGACGGCCAGGCCGTGGCCATCAACCTGGACATCGCGCCGGTCGAAAAGCCCGAGCAGGTGCTGTGGATCGACCCGACCCATCCGCAGGGCGGCGTGTGATCGCTTTGTAGATTTTGATGATATAAGCCGCAGCCCAGGCAGTGCTTGCGCAAGCAGCTATTTATTTGGTAGCAAAATCGCTTTGGCTGACAAACGCCGCGCAGCGCTGGCGAGCCTGGAGCGGATTCGGGGAGGCCCCCCATCCCTCCTTCCCCCAGCGGGGGAAGGAGGGATACGGCGTAGCGGAAAACTTGCGCGATTTGGCATGAAAAGCGGCCGCAGCGCAGGCAGTGCCTGTGCAAGAAGCTACTGATTCAATAGCAAACTGGCTGCCGGGCCTAAGCTGTTGCAAGTCAGGGTGATTTCCTGCTCAATCGCGCAAGTTGGCCCCTGCCTCCCCGTACTTCTCCTTCCCCCGCTTGGGGGAAGGTTGGGATGGGGGCCTCCCTGAATTGTCTCGGCCTGCCGTGGCAGCTTTTTCCAGCCAGGGTGATTTCGCTCTAGAACGCAATCCCCCTGACTGGCAACAGCTTAGGCCCAGCAGTCAGATTGCTATTGAATCAGTAGCTGCTTGCGCAAGCGCTGCATGGGTTGGGGCCACTTTTCATGCTCAATCGCCCTAATTATCATCAGGCCTGAACCGGCGCCAGCATCCATTCATGCGCCGGGTCGTTCTTGAACACCCAGAGGCGGTTCGGTCCGGCCATCACATTGAGGTAGTACAGGTCGTAGCCGTGCGGCGCGACCACCGGGTGGTAGCCGCGCGGCACCATCACCACGTCATGGTTTTCGACCGCGCAGGCCTCGTCCAGGCTGCGGTCGTCGGTATAGACCCGCTGGAAGGCAAAGCCCTGCGGCGGGTTCAGGCGGTGGTAGTAGGTTTCCTCCAGCTGCGTCTCGACCGGCGGCTGCTCCGCGTCATGCTTGTGCGGCGGGTAGCTCGACGAATGGCTGGCGGGCGTGCGCACCTCGACCACCAGCAGGTGGGCAGCGGTCGGGTCGTCGTGCGGCAGCACGTCGCAGATGTAGCGGGTGTTGGTGCCGGTGCCGCGCACGCTGCGCCGCATGCTGGCCGGCTCGATCACCCGCACCGCGCGCTTCTGAGCGCCGCCGGGCGCGCTGCACAGGGCGACTTCGGCATCGCCCACGGCGCGCACCTCGACCTGGCAGCCGGCCGGCGCATAGACGGCGGCGGGCGAGAGGTCGTCGAACACGCTCATGCGGCCGCCCAGGTTCGGATAAAGCTGGCCATCGACGCTGACATCGACCTTGCCGGTCAGCACCACCAGGCAGAGTTCGCGTGTGCCGGTCTCTAACTGCTCGGCTTCGCCGTCCGCCAGCCGCAGGGCACGAAAACCCACATGCGTCCAGCCGGCGCGCTCCGGCGTGACATTGACGATCTCGCGCCCGGCGGGCGCGGCTTTGGCAAGCAAGGGACTGACCATCTGAAATTCTCCTGAAAACCGCGCCGGGGCACGGTCGTTTTAACCAGCCAACAACTTTTAAGCATCAAACCGCCTGATGAGATACATGACTCAGACGTTTATCCGCCCTGTCATTCCCGCGAAGGCGGGAATCCAGCCGGCGCTGAACTTGGGCACTGGATTCCCGTTTTCGCGGGAATAACGGTTTTTATTCTCTGAGGTATACATCTAATCAGGTCAAACCGGCCTCTGGCGCAGGAACAGCCTGCGCCAGCAGCTATGGATTCAGTAGCAACATCCGGCCGCCTCAAGCCGCCTGGGTTTGGGCCTGCAACGTCTCGCCTTGAGCCTGCTCCAGCTGATCGAGCCGGTCCACCAGGCCGCGCAGGGTGTCATAGCCCTTTTTGGCATAGGCGTAGCTGGGCGCCACCGCCGGATCCTGCTCGGCCTCGACCACCAGCCAGCCTTCGTAGCCGGCATCCTTCAGCACCCGCAGCACCGCCGCATAGTTGATGCTGCCGTCGCCCGGCACGGTGAAGGCGCCGTTGAGCACACTGTCGAGAAAGCTCCAGGCGTCGTTGCGGGCGCGGGCAATCACCGGGGCTCGCACGTCCTTGCAATGCACATGCGCCACCCGCCCGGCATGCTTTTTCAGCAACGCCACCGGGTCGGCCGCGCCGCCGAAATAGGCATGGCCGGTGTCGAACAGCAGGAACACGCTGGCCGGGTCGGTCAATGCCATCAGCTTGTCCACGTCGGCCGGCGACTCGACATAGGCGCCCATGTGGTGGTGGTAGGCCAGCCTCAAGCCGTAGGCGGCCAGCAGGTGCTCGCCGAAGGCGTTCAGGCGCTCGGCGTAGGCCCGCCACTGCACGTCGCCGGCAAAGCGCGGCCGCGCCGACACGGGCGTCTCGATCTGGCCCTGCACCGTGCCGCCGCATTCGCCATAGACCACGACCCGCACGCCGTTGTAGCGCAGCTTGTCCATGTGCGGCTGGCAGCGCTCGATCTCGGCCTCGACAGCCTCGGCATTCGTCTGGCCAGGCGCCAGCTCCGCCAGAAATCCCGAATACCAGCCCGACACGCAGGCCAGGCCGAACTCGTCGAGCTTGGCCTTGAGCGCCGGGCCGTCCTTGGGAAACTTGTTGCCCAGCTCGAAGCCCTCGTAGCCGATCTCCTTGCCTTCGCGCAGCGCGGTTTCCAGCGGCGTGTCGCCGCCGAGCGAGGGCAGATCGTCGTTCATCCAGGACAGCGGGTTGATGCCGATACGGACATTCCAGGTCATTTGAAGATTCCTTTGGGGACAGTGTTGGTGTTGTGAATACGGTTGAACCAAGGTGGCTCAGGCCAGCTGGCCCTTCTTGGCCGCCAGGTAGCGCGCATGGGCGTCGCCGACTTCGGGCCGGCTGGAGACTTCCGGGATCGCCACCTCCCACCAGCAGCCGCCGTCGTCGGTGGTGCGGTCATGGGTGGTGTCGATGACGATGACCTGGGTGCCGGTGGCGGCTCTGGCCATCACCATGGCTTGTTTAAGCCCGGCCACGTCAAGCACATGCACCGCGCCGGCGCCCAGGCTGCGCGCATGCAGGGCGAAATCAATACGGCTGGGCTGGCCGCCCTCGGGCACGCAGTCGCCCAGCATGTTGTTGAAGCCGGCGCCGCCGCTGGCTAGCTGCAGCCGCTGGATGCAGCCGTAGCCCCGGTTGTCGAGCACTACGATGATGAGCTTTTGCCCCAGCATGACCGAGGTGGCGATCTCGGAGTTCATCATCAGGTAGGAGCCGTCGCCGA
>JAQGNK010000331.1 GCA_028291905.1 Polaromonas sp. | reverse complement strand
TCCTTGATGACGCCGCCGGCGGAGGACGGAATCTCCATCGAGGCCTTGTCGGACTCGACCGTGACCAGCGATTGCTCGGCCTTGATGGTGTCGCCCACCTTGACCAGCACTTCGATGACGGACACGTCCTTGAAGTCGCCGATGTCGGGCACGCGCACCTCCACCGGCGCAGCAGATGCCGCCGGGGCTGGCGCGGCCGCAGGCACTGCGGGTGCGGCAACCGCTTCTGTTTTGATAGCTGCCGGCGCAGGCGCTGCCTGCGCTGGGGCCTCATTTGGCTCTGATTCCGCCGCACCGGCCGCTTCCAGCGTCAGCACCACCGAGCCCTGCTTGACCTTGTCGTCGAGCTTGACCTTGATGTCCTTGACCACGCCGGCGTGGCTCGACGGGATTTCCATCGAGGCCTTGTCGGACTCCACCGTGATCAGCGATTGCTCGGCCGTCACCGTGTCTCCGGGCTTGACCAGCAGCTCAATGACCGTTACCTCGTCGAAATCCCCGATATCAGGGACTTGAATGTCTATCAATGCCATGTTGTTGTCTCCGTTTGCTTGGCGTCTTGAGATTAAAGTTTTACGTCAGGCGTAAAGCGGATTGATATTGTCGGCATTGATGCCATATTTCTGGATCGCCTCGGCCACCTTGGCGACCGGCACCGTGCCTTCTTCGCTGAGCGCCTTCAGGGCGGCGACCACGATGTAGTGGCGGTTGATCTCGAAGTGCTCGCGCAGCTTGCTGCGGAAATCGCTGCGTCCAAAGCCGTCGGTGCCCAGCACCTTGTAGGTGCGCCCGGCCGGAATATAGGAGCGGATCTGCTCGGCATAGGCCTTCATGTAGTCGGTCGATGCCACCACCGGGCCGCCATATTCCTGAAGCTGCTCGGCCACGAAGGACAGGCGCGGCGTCTCCAGCGGATGCAGCAGGTTCCAGCGCTCGGCGCTCTGGCCGTCGCGCGCCAGTTCGTTGAAGCTCGGGCAGCTCCAGACATTGGCGGCGACGCCCCACTCTTTTTCCAGCAGTTCCTGGGCGGCAATCGACTCGCGGAGGATCGTGCCCGAGCCCAGCAGCTGCACCGTGGGCGCCAGCTTGGGGCCTTCCTTGCACAGGTACATGCCCTTGATGATCTGCTCTTCGGTGCCGGCCTTGAGGCCCGGCATGGCATAGTTTTCGTTCAGCAGCGTGAGGTAGTAATAGACGTTTTCCTGTTTCTCGACCATGCGCTTCAGGCCGTGGTGCAGGATCACGCCGACTTCATGGGCAAACGTCGGGTCGTAGCTGATGCAGTTCGGGATCGTGCTGGCCAGGATATGGCTGTGGCCGTCTTCATGCTGCAGGCCTTCGCCGTTCAGCGTGGTGCGGCCCGAGGTGCCGCCGAGCAAAAAGCCGCGCGCCTGCATGTCGCCCGCCGCCCAGGCCAGGTCGCCGATGCGCTGAAAGCCGAACATCGAGTAATAGACATAGAACGGCACCATGATGCGGTTGTTGGTGCTATACGAGGTGGCGGCCGCGATCCAGCTGCTCATGCCGCCGGCCTCGTTGATGCCTTCCTGCAGGATCTGGCCCTTCTTGTCTTCCTTGTAATACATCACCTGGTCTTTATCGACCGGGGTGTACTGCTGGCCGGCCGGGTTGTAGATGCCGATCTGGCGGAACAGGCCTTCCATGCCGAAGGTGCGGGCTTCATCGACCAGGATCGGCACCACGCGGGGGCCGAGCGCCTGGTCGCGCAGCAGCTGTGTCAGGAAACGCACATAGGCCTGCGTGGTCGAGATTTCCCGGCCTTCGGGCGTGGGTTCGAGCACGGCCTTGAAGGTTTCCAGCGCCGGCACGGTGAAGTTTTCATCGGCCTTGGTGCGGCGATGCGGCAGGTAGCCGCCCAGCGCCTTGCGCCGCTCGTGCAGGTATTTCATCTCCGGCGTGTCGTCGGCCGGTTTGTAGAACGGAATGTCGGCCAGCTGGCTGTCCGGGATCGGGATGTTGAAGCGGTCGCGGAACAGCTTGATGTCGTCGTCGCTCAGCTTCTTAGTCTGGTGGACATTGTTCTTGCCTTCGCCGATCTTGCCCATGCCGAAACCCTTGACGGTCTTGATCAAGAGCACGCTGGGCTGGCCGGTGTGGTTGACGGCCGAATGGAACGCCGCATACACCTTGCCGGAATCGTGGCCGCCACGGCGCAGGTTCCAGATGTCGTCGTCGCTCATCTTCGAGACCATTTCCAGCGTGCGCGGGTCGCGGCCAAAGAAATGCTTGCGGACGTAGGCGCCGTCGTTGGCCTTGAACGACTGGTAGTCGCCGTCATTGCATTCCATCATGATCTTGCGCAGCGCGCCTTCCTTGTCCCGGGCCAGCAGCGCGTCCCAGTTGCTGCCCCAGATCAGCTTGATGACGTTCCAACCAGCACCCCGGAAATCGCCTTCGAGTTCCTGGATGATCTTGCCGTTGCCGCGCACCGGGCCATCGAGGCGCTGCAGGTTGCAGTTGACGACCATCACCAGGTTGTCGAGCATCTCGCGCCCGGCCATGCCGATTGCGCCCATCGATTCCGGCTCGTCCAT
>JAQGNK010000330.1 GCA_028291905.1 Polaromonas sp. | reverse complement strand
GCATCGTCGGCATGGGCGAAAGCCGCCTCGAGCGCGCTGGCCTCCTGGCACAGCTGGCCAATCTCGACCCGTATCCCGAGTCGGTGCCGATCAACAACCTGGTGGCGGTGCCCGGCACGCCGCTGGCGGACACGCCGCCGCTGGACCCGTTCGAGTTCGTGCGCACCATCGCGGTGGCACGCATCACCATGCCGCTGACCATGGTCCGCCTGTCTGCCGGGCGCGAGCAGATGGACGAAAGTTTGCAGGCGCTGTGCCTGCTGGCCGGCGCCAACTCGATTTTCTACGGCGACAAGCTGCTCACAACGAGCAACCCGCAGGCCGACCGCGACCGCCAGCTGTTTGACCGGCTGGGGCTCAAGGCCCAGGGTGCACGGCCCGCAGCAGCACCCAAGGGCTGAGACGGATGAGTGCAGTTTTGAGGCCGGCCTCCCCGGCGCTGCAAGGCCCGCTCGTCAGTCCTGCCTTCCTGGCCAATCCCTACCCGGCTTACCGGGCGCTGCGCGAAGCCGGTCCGGTCCACTGGAGCGAAGAGTTTTTCGGCGGCGCCTGGCTGGTGACGCGCCATGCCGATGTCGAGCTGGTGCTCAAGGACCCGCGCTTTTCCGCGCAGCGCACTGGCGCCTGGGTCAAGAACCATGAAAGCGCGCCGGGCGAGCTCAAGGGCTTTCAGCAGCTGTTTGCCCGTGCCCTGCTGTTTCTCGACGCGCCTGACCATCCGCGCATCCGCCAGGTGCTCAATGCGGGCTTTCGGCCTGACCTCCTTCAAGGGCTGGCGCCGCACATCGAACGGGTGGCCTGCGAGTTGCTGGACCGGGTAGATCGGGGAAGGCACCTGGACACGTTTGACTTCATCGAGGCCGTGGCACGGCCGCTGCCGGTGCGGGTGATGGCGCTGCTGCTGGGCATCGAGCGGCCGCAGGAAGATTTCATGGCCTGGTCGGAGCACCTGGCCAGCTTCATCGGCGAGGCGCAGCCAACGCGTGCGAAGGCGAGAAATGCCCAGGCCAGCCTGGTGGCCATGAGCCGGTATTTCGAATCGCTTTTGGCCCACAAGCGCCGGGCGCCGGGCGATGACCTGATCAGCCGCTTGGCAGCTGCCCAGGCCAGGGGCGAAATTGAGGAAGGTCCCGAGCTGCTCGCGCAGTGCGCCATGCTGCTGTTCGCCGGCCACGAGACCACGCGCCACCTGCTGGGGAGCAGCGTGCAGGCGCTGCTGAGCCATCCGGCGCAGTGGGAGCGCCTGGTGCGCGAGCCCGCGCTGCTGCCTGGCGCGGTACGCGAACTGCTGCGCTTCGAAAGTCCCGTGCAGTACACCGGGCGGCGCGTGGCCACCGACCTGGTGCTGCATGGCCAGCAACTGCGCCGGGGCGACTTGGTGCTGGCACTCATTGGCGCGGCCAGCCGGGACCCGGTGCGCTACCTTGACCCCGATGTACTCGACATCACCCGCCGCCAGGGCAGCTCGCTCGCCTTTGGCTCAGGCCCCCATGTGTGCATCGGCGCGGCGCTCACACTCATCGAGGCCAGAGCCGTGCTGGGGCAGTTGCTCGACCGATGGCCCGGGCTCAGCCTGGCCAATGCCGCGCCGCGCTGGGGCGACAAGCCCGCCTACCGGGGGCTGACAACGCTGCCGCTGCGAAGGCGGCCGGCGCCTGTCGCGCAGGACGCCCATTGGACAAGTTAATCACCCCGCCCAATGCCATGGGCAGACAGGCTCGCCGGACCAAAGCATTGGCGACACAGCTACTCTTGTGATCCGAACGGCACTGGGTAGAGCAAAACGAATCAGCCGGGCCATCAGCATGGCGGATCGGGCGCTGCAAGTCCACGGTGGCGCGGGCTACATCAACGATTACCCGTTCAAGCGCTTTTATTGGGACGCTCGTCTGATGCGCCGAAGACACCACGCAGATTCAGCAGTTCATCATCAGGCGCGAACTCATGCGGCAGGGCTGATCCTGTAGCCTGAACACCGTGATTGCCCATCAGGGCAATGCCGCTCCGGATGCGATTGCTCTACACCTAGGCATTCAGAGGAAGTTTGCTACTGAATTCATAGCTGCTTAGGCATACCATGCGTGCGTCAAGGGACTTCTTGATGCGAAATGGCTTGTTTTTCGATACAAAGGCGCGCTAGAAAGAGCGAAAACAGCGCTATTGCAGCGTTTCTTTGAGAACGGAAAGCATGGGCAGCGGCATCACTTCAATGCCCTCCTCCATCAGGTCGACCGCTTCGCGCACTGTTGCCTGGCCGCGAATGGTACGGGCTTCGATCTCACCGTAGTGCATGCGCCGAGCTTCCTCGGCGAATCGCTGGCCGACATCTTCGGTGCGACTCACGGCTTCGCGCAAGGTCGCCATCAAACCTGCCTGCGTCGCCGCATTTATAGCGCTGCCAGGTCTCTCGGCCTGCGCGTCGAGGGCAACTTCACTCTTCAATGGTGCAGAGGCGACTGGTAATGCATGACGACCTTGCCCCTGCAAGGCGGAGTCCGTGTCGCGTGCGCCACGAGCCTGCTGAGCACCAAAATTGAGCCTTGGTGCACTTGGCATTTTTTGAATCTTAATGTCGGCGCACAAGGGACACTCAACGAGACCGCGTTTTAACTGATCCTGGAATTCATTTTCGGACCCAAACCAGCCTTCAAACGAATGCTGACGGGAACAGCGGAGATTGAGGACTTTCATTGGCAGAGTATGGCAAGGCCGTTACCGGCCTGCAGCCTGCCAATCCAATGCCCATGCGCCCGACAGCATGTTTTGCAGCCACAGCATGCCTGCCAGGGTCTTGGCATCGGTTACCAGTCCACTGCAGCACCAGCCCAGTAGTTCAGCCGGGGTGGCGGTGAAGACATCCAGGAACTCGCCCGCATCGAGCTTGCGCTCGCCCAGCGTCAACCCCCGCGCGAACCAGATGTCAATGAATTCGGTGGAATAGGAAATTACCGGATGCAGCACCCCGGCCCTGGCCCATTCACGCGCCGTATAGCCGGTCTCTTCAAGCAGTTCACGTTGGGCGCAAGCCAGTGGTGCCTCCCCCTTGTCAAGCTTTCCTGCAGGAAACTCGATCATGACGGCCTTCACCGGATAACGGTACTGACGCTCCAGCACCACCCGGCCATCGTCCAGCAAGGCCATGATCATGACCGCGCCGGGGTGAACCACATACTCCCGCGTCGCAGGCTTGCCATCAGGCAAGCTGACGGTATCGCGAAAAATCTGCAGGAAATTACCCTGAAGGATCTGCGTTGAACCCCTTTGGGTTTCCACCAGATGCAGGTCATTTTCACCAAGCATTTCGTCAGGCACGGGCGGTCGATTCATGAGCGGTGCTTGAACAGGTGGCGGTAGGTAAAACCGGGAAATGCAAACGTCAGAAAGAGCGTGCCGGTGATGGCATAAAACTCCCAGCTCTGCGGTGCAATCTGCCCGTTGCGCTGTTCCAGATACAAGCCCAAGGCGCCCACTACAAAATACCAGACCACCATTTCCGCCAGCCGCACTGCCAGGTTTTTCGGCATCTTGAGGGAATAGACGGCAAACAGCCGGTTGCTGATGAACGGCATGTTGGCCATAAGGAATGCAAGCAGCAGAACCAGCCAGGCCGATGCAGTTTGGCTCAAACTCAAACCCCGAGGGAGTTAACGATGCTGTTGACCGACTGGGCACACAGCGCCATCAGGCTGCCCGGTGCAATTCCCAAAACAAGCAGCAGCGCACCATTAAGGGTCAATACGATTCGCGCATCAGCCGGCGCCAAGATGGCCTGAGCGTTGTGGCTGTGGGGCGCATCGAAGTACATCACCTTGATCACACGTAGATAGTAAAACGCTCCAATCAACGACATCATCACCGCAAATACAGCCAGCACTAGATAGCTTGTCTGGCCTGATGAAATCAATGCTTGTAAAACACCGAGCTTTGCATAAAACCCAACCAAAGGCGGCAATCCGGCCAAAGAGAACATGCTCATGGCCATCACGCCTGCATACAGCGGGCTGCGCTGGTTCAGTCCTGACAAATCGGTGATTTCCTCCGACTCATGGCCGGCACGGGCCAGCAGCAGCATGATGCCAAAAGCTGCCAGCGTGGTCAGCACATAGGTCAGCGCATAGAACATGGCCGCGCCGTAGGCAGATTCGGTGTTGAGCTGGTTGCCGTTGACTACGCCGGCGAGCAAGCCCAGCAGCAGGAAGCCCATTTGCGAGATCGTCGAGAAGGCCAGCATGCGCTTGAGATTGGTCTGGGCAACGGCTGCAAGGTTGCCGACCAGCAGGGAGCCAATCGCCATCAATGCCAGCATCTGCTGCCAGTCAATGGCCAGCGGCAGCATGCCTTCGACCAGCAAACGGATGCACATTGCAAAGGCAGCCAGTTGCGGCGCGCCACCAATGATCAGCGTCACCGCCGTGGGCGCACCCTGGTAAACGTCGGGCAGCCACATATGAAAAGGCACCGCTCCCAGCTTGAACGCCAGGCCAGCGACAATGAAGACCAGCCCGAACACCAGCACCTGGTGCTTGACCTGGCGGCTGGCAATTGCGTTGAATACCTCGTTGATATTGAGCGAACCGGTGGCACCGTAAAGCATTGAAAGTCCATACAGCAGGAAACCCGAAGCCAGCGCCCCCAATACGAAATATTTCATGGCCGCTTCAGTGGCTGTCGCGTTGTCGCGCCGCAAGGCCACCAATGCGTAGCTGCACAGCGTCATCAACTCCAGGCCCATGTAGAGCACCAAAAAGTTGTGGCCGGAAATCATCACGAACATGCCCAGCAGGGCAAACAGGCTAAGCGTAAAGAATTCGCCGCCGCGCAGCATCTCGCGGTCCGCCGCATAAGGCCGGCCATAGACCAGCGTGACCATCAGGGCAATGCAGGAGAAGCACTTCAGCCAGCCCCCCATCGGATCGACCACGACCATGTTGCCAAAGCCATAAAAAGTCTGCCCACCCAGTGCCGAAGAAGCTTCCATGACAGCCACCACACCCAGCGTCATCAGTGTCAGCGCATAGGTCAAGGTACGACGGGGCGTTTTTACGCCGAGATCCACCAGGGCGATAACGCATGCCATGGCCAGGAGAATGATTTCGGGATAAACCGCGATCCAACTGAGTTTGTCAATCATCTGAATTCTTTGCTTAGTTCAGTTTCGAAAGCGCGACATGCCTGAGCAGGTCAGCCACCGAGGTATTCATCACATCGGTAAAAGGCTTGGGATAAATACCCATGTAAAGGACTGCCACGGCAAGCAGCGCAAGCATCAGGAACTCGCGGCTGTTGATATCAGCCATTGCTTTCACGTTGTCATTGGTCATGGGCCCCAGGTAAACGCGCTTGTACATCCACAGCGTATAGGCGGCGCCAGAAATCAGGGCCGTCGCTGCTGCAGTGCCAATCCAGAAATTGACCTTGACCGCACCCAGTATCACCATCCACTCACCCACGAAACCAGCGGTGGCGGGCAAGCCGCAGTTCGCCATTGAAAACAACAGGGCAAAAGCCGCAAACTTGGGCATGGTGTTAACCACGCCCCCGTAACTGGCAATTTCTCGCGAATGCATGCGGTCGTACAGCACGCCGATGCACAGGAACATGGCAGCCGAGACAAAACCATGGGCAATCATCTGCACGATGCCGCCAGACAGCGTCAGGTCGTTGAACAGGAAAAAGCCGAGCGTCACAAAACCCATGTGGGCTACAGACGAGTAAGCCACCAGCTTCTTCATGTCCCGCTGTACCAGCGCCACCAAACCCACGTAAATCACGGCAATCAGTGACAGCGCAATCATCAGCCACGCCCATTCGCGCGAGGCATCTGGAGTAATCGGCATGGAAAAGCGCAAGAAACCGTAGGCACCGAGTTTCAGCATGATGGCTGCAAGTACGGCAGAGCCGCCTGTTGGCGCTTCAACGTGGACATCAGGAAGCCAAGTATGCACTGGAAACATCGGCACCTTGACAGCGAACGCTGCAAAAAACGAGAAAAAAAGCAGTGTTTGCGCGGTTCCTGACAAAGGCAATTTATGCCACGCCAGAATGTCGAAACTACCGCCAGCCTTGTTGTACAGGAAGATAAGCGCGACTAGCATCAGCAGCGAACCGAGCAGTGTGTACAAGAAAAACTTGAACGCCGCATAAATCTTGTTGGGCCCTCCCCAGATACCGATGATCAGGTACATCGGAATAAGCGTGGCCTCGAAAAAGACATAGAACAGCATGCCATCTAGCGCAGCAAATACGCCAATCATTAATCCACTCAAGATCAGGAAGGACGCCATGTATTGGTTGACACGGGTCGTGATGGATTCCCAGCTGGCGATGATGACGATGACATTGATGAAAGCGGTCAGCAACACGAACCACAGCGAAATACCATCCACACCTAGGTGATAGTTCATGTTAAAGCGCTGAACCCAACTCCACTTCTCATCAAACTGCATTGCCGAAGTGCCTAGCTTGAAACCCTCATACAGAGGCAGGGTCACCAGAAAACTGACGATGGCGCCAATCAACGCAATCCATCGCACGGTGCGCGCCTGACTTTCACGTCCCAATAGCAATAAGCCAAGACCGAAAAAAATTGGCAGCCAAATGGCTAGGCTCAACAATCCCATTGTTTTTTTCCTTCTTCTTGTAGATTGTTTTTATCGATTGAGCCAGACGAAATACGTCATCAATACAAAAACACCAATAATCATGCCGAAAGCATAGTGGTAGATATAGCCTGACTGCAGGCGGCGCACCACGCCAGACACCCAGCCCACCAAGTTCCAGGAACCGTTGACCAGTGCGCCGTCAATCAGTTTTTGATCACCCACTTTCCACAGAAGCATTCCCAGGCCACGCATGCCACGCGCGAGCACGTTTTCATTAAACCAGTCAAGGTAGTACTTATTTTCAAGAAGCTGATATAGCGGATTCACGGTGCGCTTGATGGCAGCAGGCCATGCGGGCTTAACGATATAAAGAAAATAAGCCAGAACCACACCCGACAATGCCAGCCAGAACGGAGCTGTACTCAAGCCATGCATTGCCATTGCAACAGGACCATGGAACAGTGTCGCCAACTCCTCCATTGCGGGATGACGCTCAACGTTGACAAAAATGGCTCCCTTGAAGAAGTCCCCAAATAGCATGGGTTGAATGGTTAGGAAACCAATACATACTGAAGGTATTGCCAGCAAGATCAGCGGCAAATACACAACCCATGGGGATTCATGCGGATCGTGATGCTCGGCATGATGACCATGGCTGTCATGCGCATCATGATGAGCATCCGGGTTCTGGTCATAACGCTCTTGTCCATGAAATACAAGAAAGTAGAGACGGAACGAATAAAAGGCCGTCACAAACACCCCGGCGAGCACGGCAAAATACGCGAAGCCGCTTCCCCAGAGATGACTCTCACCTACGACTTCAATAATGCTGTCTTTGGAATAAAAACCAGAAAAGAACGGCGTCCCGATCAGCGCCAGAGAACCCAGCAGGAAGGTAATCCAGGTGATCGGCATATATTTGCGTACGCCGCCCATCCAGCGGATGTCCTGGTTGTGGTGCATGCCAATAATCACTGAGCCTGCCGCAAGAAATAACAGAGCCTTGAAAAATGCATGCGTCATCAGGTGGAAAACAGCGACTGAATAGGCTGAAGCGCCCAGCGCGACCGTCATGTAACCGAGTTGAGACAAGGTGGAATAAGCAATCACACGCTTGATGTCGTTCTGGATAATGCCGAGAAAACCCATGAACAGCGCAGTGATGGCACCAATCACCATGATGAAGCTGAGCGCCGTATCGCTCAATTCAAACAAGGGCGACATGCGCGCCACCATGAAAATCCCAGCGGTCACCATGGTGGCCGCATGAATCAGTGCAGAAATAGGCGTTGGGCCTTCCATGGAGTCAGGCAACCAGACATGCAGCGGAAACTGGGCCGACTTACCCATGGCGCCAATAAAAAGACAGATGCAGATCACCGTAACCAGCATCCAGCCTGTCCCGGGCAGCGTCAGCCTTGAGAGTTCTTCAGCCTTTGCAAAGACTTCGGTGTAGTTCAGCGTGTTGGAGTAGGCAGCAATAAGCGCAATACCGAGAATAAAACCGAAGTCGCCGACCCGGTTGACCAGAAAAGCTTTCATATTCGCAAATACCGCACTGGGCTTGTTGAACCAGAAGCCGATCAGCAGATAAGACACCAATCCCACAGCTTCCCAGCCAAAAAACAACTGCAGCATGTTGTTGCTCATCACCAGCATCAGCATGGCAAAAGTGAACAATGAAATATAGGCAAAGAAACGGTTGTAGCCCGCGTCGTCTTCCATATAACCAATGGTGTAGATGTGCACCATGAGCGACACAAAAGTCACCACGCACATCATCATGGCGGTCAGTCCATCGACCAGAAAGCCGACTTCCATTTTCAGGCTGCCCAGCGTTATCCAGGTATAGAGCGTTTCGTTAAAACGCGCGCCATCTGAAACAACGCTTTGCAACGTCATGGCCGACAGAATGAATGCCAGAAACACACCAAGAATGGTGACGGTATGCGCAAGGCGGCGACCTATCCAGTTGCCACCAAAGGTGGTCCCCAAAATACCGGCAATCAAGGCACCTGCCAGTGGAGCCAGCGGAACAGCCAGCAACGTCGATGCAGAAAGGGTTTGGCTCATCTTGTTATTAACCCTGAAGCGTGTTGAGATCTTCGACGTTGATGCTGGACTTGTTACGGAACAAAAGCACCAAAATAGCCAGCCCTATAGCGGATTCGGCTGCGGCGACGGTCAAGATAAAAAACACAAAAACCTGGCCCGCCATATCGTTCAGGTAATAGGAAAAAGCCACGAAATTCATGTTGACAGCCAACAGCATTAGTTCGATGGCCATGAGGAGAACAATCAAGTTCTTTCGGTTCAAAAATATGCCGATGACGGACAGCGCAAAAAGCATGGCGCCAAGTGAAAGAAAATGTCCCAGGGTAAGCATCATGATTTTTTGTCCTCGACGGATGCACTGCCAGCCACGACTGGAATAGTGGGAGCGGCAACCACTGATGGCATCTTGACCAGTCTGACGCGGTCTTGTGACTTGACGCGGACCTGATCCGAAGGATTAGTCCGTTTTGAATCCTTGCGTTCGCGCAAAGTCAATGCGATAGCGGCAATGATGGCAACCAGCAAAATCACGGCCGCAATTTCCAGGGGATAGATATATTGCGAATACAGCACTTTGCCAAGTTCTTTGGTATTCGATACTTGAGCGGCGATGCTGCCATTTAATGGCAGGGAAGCGGCTTGAGGTGGATCACGAAATCCGCCCATCAGGACATAAGACATTTCAAGCGCAATGACTGCGCCCACGCCACCGGCCAGCGGAAAATGATTCCAAAAGCCTTTTCGCACACTGTCCAGGTTGATGTCGAGCATCATGACCACGAATAGAAAAAGCACCATTACCGCGCCCACATAGACAAGCACCAGTGTGATCGCCAGAAACTCGGCTTTGAGCAAAATCCAGACAGCTGCCGCCTGAAAAAATGCAAGCACTAGGAAGAGTGCTGCATGCACCGGATTACGCGCAGTAATTACCCGAAAAGCTGCAAACAGCAGCACTGCGGCAAAAACATAAAAAAGACCTGTTCTGGCGTCCATATTGATTTGGATTCTTTCTTGAGCTGACTACTGGGCAAACAATTCAACGATATTTAGCATCTACCGCCCGATTGGCGGCGATTTCTTTTTCATAACGGTCGCCTACTGCCAGCAGCATTTCCTTGGTGAAATACAGGTCGCCTCGCTTTTCACCGTGGTATTCAAGAATATGTGTTTCAACAATTGAATCGACCGGGCAGCTTTCTTCACAGAAGCCGCAAAAAATACATTTGGTCAGGTCGATGTCATAGCGCGATGTGCGGCGACTGCCGTCCTCCCGGACATCGGACTCAATCGTGATGGCCAGGGCCGGGCAAACAGCCTCGCACAGCTTGCAGGCAATGCAGCGCTCTTCGCCATTTTCGTAACGGCGCAGGGCATGGAGGCCGCGAAAGCGCGGGCTCAAGGGTGTCTTCTCTTCCGGAAACTGAATGGTGATCTTGCGACTGAACATGTACTTGCCTGTCAGGGCCATGCCCTTGAACAGTTCGGCCAACATGAAGCTCGAAACAAAATCTTTAACGGAGGCTACTGTAGACATGGAAAACTCCTGCCGAGCTTTCTCACAAGAGGCATTGCCGTTTTTGAGAAAACCAAATGAATATAAAGATGTGAGCTCATGAAGTCTCCCTACTTCCAGATGTTGTAGGGTGTCTGCATCCAAGCACCCACAACTACCAGCCAGACCAGAGTCACAGGGATGAAGATTTTCCAGCCCAGGCGCATGATCTGGTCATAGCGAAACCTTGGAAAGGTTGAACGAACCCACAAGAAAACCGTGACCACCATGAATGTCTTCAGCCCAAGCCATATCCAGCCCGGAATCCAGTTGAACAATACGCTGTCTATGGGTGACAGCCAGCCACCCAGAAATAGAACAACGCACAGAATCGAGACAAGAATCATGTTCGCGTATTCAGCCAAGAAAAACATGGCGAATGACATGCCTGAATATTCGACCATGTGGCCCGCCACGATTTCGGACTCACCTTCCACCACGTCAAATGGATGACGATTGGTTTCCGCTAGGCTAGAGATGAAATACACCACGAATATAGGCAGTAACGGGAGCCAATTCCATGACAGGAAGGTCAGCCCCCGGCTCGCAGCCATGCCTGAGCCTTGACTCATGACGATATCGGTCATGTTCAGGCTGCCCGACACCATCAGCACAACTACCAGGCAAAAACCCATGGCAATTTCATAGCTGACCATCTGCGCTGAAGCGCGCATGGCGCCCAGAAAAGCATATTTTGAATTCGAAGCCCAACCGGCAATGATGACGCCATACACCTCAAGCGAGGTAATCGCCATCAGAAAAAGCAATCCAGCATTAACATTTGCCAACGCCACGTCAGGTCCAAATGGGATCACGGCCCATGCAGCAAGCGCTGGCATGATGGTCATGATTGGGCCGAGTACAAACAGTCCTTTGCTTGCAGCCGTGGGAATAATGATTTCTTTGGTCAACAGCTTCAGCGCATCGGCAATTGGCTGCAGCAAACCCAGCGGACCAATCCGGTTAGGTCCGATGCGCACCTGCGTGAAGCCGATGGCTTTTCGCTCCCACAGAGTCAGATACGCAACACAGCCCATCAGAGGAACAAGCACCGCAACAATCTTAATGAGAACCCACAGCACTGGCCAAACCGTCGCAGGCCAAATACCACCCATCAAACCCTGGCCTGTCGCAAACATCGAATCAATCATTGCGCAGCTCCAGTGAATTCCACTGCCTTGCGTGCATCTGCCGTCAGTTGCAGCGAAGTGGCACGCCTGACCAGCCCGTCAAGCTGATAAATGCTGGCGACCGCTGGCACAGCCGAAGCAGCTGCCGGGACAACGATTTTCTCGTTGGTTACATTGCTCAAGCGCTCCACAAGCACCTGTGCTGAATCAGTGCCAGGAATCTGCCTGAGCACATCCTGAGAAGATTCAAAGTTGAAACCAGGCAAGTTCAACAAGTTGGCCAGCACACGTAAAACCTTCCAGGCAGGCCGTGTTTCGCCTCTAGGTTTGACAACTGCATGAAAGCTCTGCACACGTCCTTCTGCATTGACAAAGGTACCAGGCGTTTCGGTAAACGGTGAAATCGGCAGCAGCACATCGCTGAAGCTCATGTTGGCTTTGAAAGGGCTGAGCGTGACAACCATCTGGGCAGAATTAAGCGAGTTTTTGGCTTTTGCACCAGGCGCAGAGTCGAACTCGGGCTCGTTATTGAGCAAAATGACCGCCTTGAGCTTGCCATCGAGCATCTGGCCAGCATTCATGCCTGAACCGCCGGGCAAGGCGCTGACCATTTGCGCACCTACCGTATTGGCAGCTTCAGTGAGGTAACCCACAGTAGCGCCGGTTTGCTCGGCGATCCAATTGCTCAGTGCCAGCAGACTGGAGGCATTGGCATGATGCGCAGCTGCATTGCCCAGCAAAATGGCTTTGCGCTCCCCGCCAAGCAAGGAACTGGCGATTGATTTGGCAGCATCAGTGGCCTGGCCCGATGCAGGCGCAGCAACTCCCTTCTCTTCTGCAATCGCAACCGCAACATCGGCCAGGACCTGCGCCCACCCATCAGGAGAAGCCAGGAGCGTATTGGCGAGCGGCATGGCCCATGCATCGGCAGATGCCAATTCCGCTATTGAATTAATAGCACTCAACGCACAACCATTGCGCACGGACTGCCGAATTCTCAATGAAAACAGTGGGTGGTCCTTACGTAGATTGGAACCCACCACCAGCAGGCGCTGCAATTGAGACAGCGAAGCAATGGAAGTTCCCAGCCAGCGAATTGCTGTTGAAGTGAAAAATTCAGCATTTCGCAAGCGGTAGTCGATGTTCTCGCTGCCCAGGCCTCGCATCAGCGATGCGGCAAGATGCAATTCCTCAAGTGTGCTGTGCGGACTGGCGAGCGTGCCAATGCTGTTGGCACCGTATTCGATCTTGATCTGTTTCAACCCATTGGCAACATATTCCAGTGCAGTTTGCCAGTCAACCGTTTTCCACTCGCCTCCCTGCTTGAGCATGGGACTCAACAGTCGGTCGTCGGTATTCAAAGCTTCGTAAGAGAATCGGTCACGGTCAGCCAGCCAGCATTCATTGACGGCTTCGTTTTCCAGGGGAAGCACGCGCATCACCTTGTCATGCTTGACCTGAACAATCAGGTTGGCGCCAGTCGAGTCGTGGGGGCTCACTGATTTTCGGCGTGAAAGTTCCCAGGCACGCGCACTGTAGCGAAAAGGCTTGCTTGTCAGCGCGCCGACCGGACACAAGTCAATCATATTGCCCGACAGCTCTGAATCCACTGACATGCCAACAAAAGTTTCGATCTCTGCATGTTCCCCACGGTGTGACATGCCCAGTTCCATCACGCCGGCCACTTCCTGGCCAAAGCGCACGCAGCGGGTGCAATGAATGCAGCGGCTCATTTCCTGCATGGAAATCAGCGGTCCCACATCCTTGTGGAAGACCATGCGCTTTTCTTCCTGGTAACGTGATTCGCCAGCACCGTACCCCACGGCCAGATCCTGCAATTGGCATTCGCCGCCCTGGTCGCAGATGGGGCAATCTAATGGATGATTGATGAGCAAAAATTCCATCACACCCTTTTGGGCCCTGATGGCTTTGTCGTTTTTGGTATGCACCACCATGCCTTGAGTGACTGGCGTGGCGCAAGCCGGCATGGGCTTAGGGGCTTTTTCCACATCAACCAGGCACATACGGCAGTTAGCGGCAATGCTGAGTTTCTTGTGATAGCAAAAATGCGGAATATAACTGCCCGCTTTTTCCGCAGCGTGCATCACAGTGCTGCCTTCCAGCACTTCAATCTTCTGACCGTCGAGTTCTATTTCAACCATATATTTTTTCCACTGTTCAGGCTTATGCTGCTGCGCGGCCAACAGACTGAACTGTGGCCTGTGACACGACAGCAGCTTGCGATGTGCTTTTCTGAATCATGGCTTCAAACTCATGCCGGTAATGCTTGATCATGGCGCGAACGGGCATGGCCGCAGCGTCGCCCAGCGCACAAATCGTACGGCCCTGGATGTTGTCTGACACAGAGTTGAGCAGATCCAGATCGCTCTGACGCCCTAACCCGTTATGAATGCGGTCCACCATCCGCCAGAGCCAGCCAGTTCCTTCACGGCAGGGTGTGCATTGGCCGCAAG
>JAQGNK010000312.1 GCA_028291905.1 Polaromonas sp. | reverse complement strand
GCCAACCACTTCCTAGTGACGCTGGCCGCCAAGTACAACAAGCGCCTGAGCGGCTTCGCCCCGGAAGCGCTCAAAGCCCTGAGCACCGCCGCCTGGCCGGGCAATGTGCGCCAGCTCTACAACGTGGTCGAGCAGGTTTGCGCCTTATCGACCACGCCGCTGGTGCCGCTGGCGCTGGTGCAGCGCGCGCTGCGCTCGCCCAGCGTGCCGGTGCTGACCTTTGCCGAGGCCAGGCAGCGCTTCGAGCGCGACTACCTGGTCGGCCTGCTCAAGCTGACCGACGGCAACGTGGCCGACGCATCCCGCCTGGCCGACCGCAACCGAACCGAGTTTTACCGCCTGATGCAAAAGCACGGCCTGACGCCCGGCCACTTCAAGGGCGATGGCGTTGCACCGCCGCCGATTTGAGCCGTCGCTCTAAAGCGACAAGCCAAGCTGTTGATTTAAAACAGCTTTTTAATCCGGGCAGAATTCTTGTCGCTGGTTGGCGACAAAAACACGGGTTTTAGGCTGCTTTTCCTCAGTTTTGTGGGAAAAAACATCAATTTTTTCTGCAAGTTGTTGATTTAAAAAGGTTTTTCAAAGCTGGCACAGGGTTTGCCCTATCCCTGGCATGCAAGCCTTTTTCAGCCTTTCCCAACGCCTTGGCAAATATGCGCCGCGTGCGCGATTTGCCGCCTTGGCGTGCGCCGGGGCACTGACGCTGGCAGCGGCGCCAGCGCATGCCTTTGATCTTGAGAATGTCGCCACGCTGGCGAGCCAGCGCGCCCAGACGCCTTTCAAGGAAGCCTCCCATGCGGTGCCGGCCGAGCTGGCCAAGATGGAATACGACGACTACCGCGACATCCGTTTCAAACCCGAAAGCACCCTGTGGCGCGCCGACAAGCTGCCTTTTGAAGCCAACTTCTTCCATGTCGGCCGCCATGGCGACTCGGTCCGGGTGAACGAAATCACCGCCACTGGCGTCAAGCCCCTGGCCTATGACCCGGCCAACTTCAACTTTGGCAGGAACAAGCTGTCGCCCAAGAGCTGGGGCGACATCGGCTATGGCGGCGTGCGGTTCTTCAGCAACCTGAACTCGCCCACCTACAAGGACGAGCTGATTGTTTTTTCAGGCGCCAGCTATTTCCGGGCGCTCGGCTCCGGCCAGCTCTACGGCCTGTCGGCGCGCGGCCTGGCGGTCGATACCGCAGGTCCGGGCCAGGAAGAGTTTCCGCGCTTCACCGACTTCTGGCTGGAAAAGCCCGCCGAGGACGGCGCGCCGCTGACCCTGTATGCGCTGATGGATTCGCCGCGCATGACCGGCGCCTACCGCTTCGATGTCAAGCCGGGCGAGCAGACCGTGACTGAAGTGCGTGCCCGCATCTTCATGCGCCCGACCGACAAGCCGGTGACCACGCTGGGCCTGGCGCCGCTGACCAGCATGTTCTTTTTTGGCGAGAACCAGCCCCGGCCCGGCGACTTCCGGCCCGAAGTGCATGACTCGGACGGCCTGATGGTCGCCACCGGCGAGGGCGAATGGCTCTGGCGCCCGCTGCAGAACCCAGGCTCGCCGCTGGTCACCTCGTTCAGCATGAAGAGCCTCAAGGGCTTCGGCCTGATGCAGCGCGACCGGGCCTTCAAGAGCTACGAGGACACCGAGGCGCGCTATGAAATGCGCCCCAGCGCCTGGATCACGCCGCTCAAGGACTTCGGCGCCGGGCGCGTCGAACTGTTGCAATTCGCCACGCCCGACGAAACCCACGACAACGTGGCGGCCTATTGGGTGCCTGAAAAGCTGCCCGCGCCCGGCCAGCCGCTTGAGTTGGCCTACCAGATCGCCTGGCAGGGCAAGAACCAGCAGCTGCCGCCCAACGGCTGGGTCACCCAGTCGCGCCGGGGCATCGGCTACACCAAGCTCGGCGCCGATGCGCTGGGCCAGCAGATCCAGTACGTGATCGACTTCGCCGGCCCGGCCCTGGACGCCCTGCCGCCAGAGGCCAAAGTCCAGGCCGTCACCACCGCCAGTGCCAATGCCCGCGTGGTGGAAAGCCTGGCCTACCGCAACCCGGCCACCGGCGCCTGGCGCATGACCCTGAGGGTCGAGCGGCTCAAGACGGCCGAGCCGGCCCAGCCGATTGAACTGCGTGCCTTTCTTCAACATGACAACCACACCCTGAGCGAAACATGGACCAACCTGATCTCAAATTGAATCGGCGCAGCCTGCTGCGTGAAGAGCGTCACCCCAACGCCGTGACCGCCCCGCCGGTGCATCGCGGCTCGATGGCGCCGCGCCCATGGCGTGGTTTCTGGAACAGCATCGGCACGGCCGCCTTGCTGCCGGTGCTCAAGCTGACCGGCTCGCAGCTGGCCGGCGAGCCCGCGCCAGCCGAGGTCATGGAGCCCTGGCAGCTGGTGGCCAAGCGCCGCCGCACCGTGTTCATGCTGCTCACACTGATCAGCACCGTTCTGGCGACGTCGCTTTTTGCCGACATGCAGCCTGACTACGACAACGCCTTCCTCCAATACGGCCAGCTGGCGCTGTTCGCCCTGCTGACGGCCTGGGTGGTGACCGGCTTCATGACCGCGATGATGGGTTTTTACGTCACCGTGCGCGGCGACGCCCACACCCTGTCGGCCAAGAAGGTCCAGCACCACACGCTGGACCCGTCGGTCCGCACCGCCATCATCATGCCGATCTGCAATGAAGACGTGCGCACCGTGTTCGCCGGCCTGCGCGCCACCTGCGAATCGGTCGCCCTGAGCGGCCATGTTCGCAATTTCGATGTGTTCGTGCTGTCCGACAGCAACGATGCGGCCATCATCAAGGCCGAGCGCGCCGCCTGGGAAGCGCTGCGCGGCCAGCTGGCCAGCCAGCCGGACCAGCCGCAGATCGAGGTCTATTACCGCCTGCGCAAGCGCCGCACCGACCGCAAGGCCGGCAACGTGGCCGATTTCTGCCGCCGCTGGGGCAAGGATTACCGCTACATGGTGGTGCTCGACGCCGACAGCGTGATGAGCGGCGACTGCCTGGTGTCCATGGCCAAGCTGATGGAAGCCAACCCCCGGGCCGGCATCATCCAGACCGCCACCCAGGCCATCGGCCATGTCACGCTGCATGCGCGCGCCCAGCAGTTCGGCTCGCGCGTGACCGGCCGGCTGTTCACGCTCGGCATGCAGTTCTGGCAGATGGGCGAGTCCCACTACTGGGGCCACAACGCCATCATCCGCATTGAGCCATTCATGCAGCACTGCGCCCTGGCCCATATCAAGGGCACCGGCGGCATGTCGGGCAGCATCATGTCGCACGACTTCGTCGAGGCCGCGCTGATGCGCCGCGCCGGCTTTCATGTCTGGCTGGTGGCCGACCTGATCGGCAGCTACGAGCAGCAGCCGCCCGATTTGCTGGCCGAGCTGCAGCGCGACCGCCGCTGGTGCCAGGGCAACCTGCAGAATTCCCGCCTGATCGCCGAGCCCGGCATTCATCCGGTGCACCGCTCGATGTTCGGCACCGGCGCCATGGCCTACCTGTCGGCGCCGCTGTGGCTGTGCTTCATGACGCTGGGCACCGCGCTGTGGCTGTCGGGCTCGCCCATGGTGAGCGACTGGAATGTGCTGCCGGGCGAACTGGTCTCGCTGTGGGCCTGGACGCTGTGCATGCTGTTCCTGCCGCGCATCCTGGGCCTGGCCGCCGTGCTGATCAACCGCCAGCAGGCAGCCTACGGCGGCACCGCCAGCCTGCTGCGCAGCGCATTGCTGGAGACCCTGATCGCCCTGCTGCAGGCGCCCATCCGCATGGTGGCGCATTCACTGTTCGTCGTGGTGGCGCTGACCGGCCTGAAGCTGGAATGGAAATCGCCCCCGCGTGAAGCCGCCGCCGTGCCATGGCGCCATGCGCTGCGCCAGCTCGCGCCGATGAGCAGCGTCATTGTGGTGCTGGCCGTCGGCATCGCGCTGATCGATGCGACCGCGCTGGTCTGGCTGCTGCCGGTCGGCCTGCCGCTGCTGCTGGCTATTCCGATGACGGTGCTGACCAGCAAGGTCGGTGTGGGCACCGCGATGCGCGCCCAGAACTACCTCTTGATTCCGGAAGAAACCCGCTCCCCCGCCGTGCTGCGCCGCGCCTGGCTGCATGCCAGCCAGCCGGCCAGGCCGCAACTCAAGGCGGCCTGACCGGCCAACACGGCCCTGGGTTGCCAGCGGGCGCGAGCTGCTATTTTTTAAATAGCAGCTCGCGCTTGTTTTTATTGGGCTGCAGGCTTTTGCATATAAATACCTAGGTTTCAGGACTTGCCTGAACCATTGAAGTACGCTCGGAGATAGTCTTGCAGATCAGCTTCAGCTAGGCACTCTAGGGTGGCTTCGTTTTGACCAGCAAACCATTTTCAACATCAAACAGGCCTCTAGCGCAGGCATTGCTTGCGCAAGTAGCTATTAATTCAATAGCAATCAGGCTATTTTCTTTACAAGCCATAGAAATTTCGCACTAGGCATCCTGAAGCATCAGGCCCACCCACCCCGCACTCAGGCAGACCACCGCTGATGCGTCATTGAACTGCCCATGAAACTCCCGCTCTTCATCACCACGCACCTGGAAGACATCCTGGTCGAGTGGGACATCTTTGCCAAGACGCTGTTTCCGGCCTCGCCCGCGCCGCAGCCGCTGCTGCTGCGCGACCATGCCAAGGAAATCCTGCAGGAGCTGGTGCTGGACATTGAACGGCACCAGACGGCAGCGCAGCAAAAGGAAAAATCCGAAGGCCAGCCCGAACACGAGGTGGACCGCAAGACCGCCGCCGCCATCCACGGCACGCTGCGCCAGGCCAGCGGCTTCAGCCTGATACAGCTGACGTCCGAATACCGGGCGCTGCGGGCCACCGTGTTCCGGTTGTGGACGCCGCACATGGCGCCTTTCACGCCGGAGGTTTTCACTGACATCACGCGCTTCAACGAGGCCATGGACCAGGCGCTGGCCGAGTCGGTGGTGACCTATTCCGAGAACGCCGACCGTACCCGCGACACCTTCCTGGCCATCCTCGGGCACGACCTGCGCAGCCCGCTGTCCACCATCTCGATGGCCGGCAGCTACCTGACGCGGGCCGCCGTCGGTAGCGACGGCACTCGGCTGATGGGCGCGCGGGTGGCGCGCAGCGCCGCCACCATGACCGCCATGGTCAACGACTTGCTCGAATATGCCCGCACCCAGCTCGGCGGCGGCATTCCGCTGACACTGCGCTGGGAAAACCTGCATGACATCTGCCAGGCAGCGCTGGACGACGCGCAGGCCGGCCACCCCGACTGCCCATTCGAGCTGCAGGCCAGCGGCGACCTGTTCGGCTCGTTCGACCGGGCGCGGCTGCAGCAGCTGGTGTCCAACCTGCTCAACAATGCCGCGCAGTACCGCGCCGACACCCATCCGGTGGTGCTCACCGCCCACGGCGAGGCCGATGCGGTCAGGGTGGAGGTGCGCAACCTCGGCCCGGTGATTCCGGCGCAGTCGCTGCAGGCGATTTTTGATCCGCTGGTTCAGCTGGCGGTGCAGGACGGCCAGCAAAAAGGCGCTGCCAGCAGCAGCCTCGGGCTGGGCCTCTTCATTGCCCGCGAGATCACGGGAAGCCACGGCGGCACGATCTCGGCGGCGTCGAGCGCGGCAGCAGGGACGGTGTTCACCGTCATGCTGCCGCGCATGCCGCCGGAACCGCAGGCCAAGTGACCGCGCTGCGGCGAGTGCTTATTTTTCAAGCCTGATGGTTCGCAAGGTTGACGGCCGGGCGCCGGCCTATTGTCCAGGTGCCTCGGAGTCGTTGGCAATTCACTACTTTATTGATAGCAGCTTGCGCAGGCGCTAATTGCGTCAGAGGCACTTTTTGTTTGAGAAGATGCGTTTCAGAACTTCGGCATGCCCTTCATGCCGCCCATGCGCTTCATCATCTTCATCATGCCGCTGCCCTTCATCTTTTTCATCATGCCCTGCATCTGCTCGAACTCGTTGAGCAAACGGTTCACTTCCTGAACATGCACGCCCGAGCCGGCGGCAATGCGGCGCTTGCGGGTGGCCTTGATGAGGTCGGGCTTGCGGCGCTCCAGCGGGGTCATGCTCTGGATGATGCCTTCCTTGCGCTTGATGTCTTTTTCGGCCTTGTCCATGTCTACCTGGCCGGCCTTGGCCATCATCTGCGCCGGCAGCTTGTCCATCAGGCTCGACAGGCCGCCCATTTTCTTCATCTGCTGCAGCTGGCCTAAAAAGTCGTTGAGGTCAAAGCCATCGCCGGACTTGATCTTGGCCGCCAGCTTTTGCGCCTCGGCCATATCCACGCCCGAGGCCATCTGCTCGACCAGCGCGACAATGTCGCCCATGCCCAGGATGCGGCCGGCGTGGCGCTCGGCGTCGAACACCTCCAGGCCGTCGAGCTTTTCGCTGGTGCCCGAGAACTTGATCGGCGCGCCGGTGATCTGCCGCACCGACAGCGCCGCGCCGCCGCGCGAGTCGCCGTCGGTCTTGGTCAGGATGATGCCGGTCAGCG
>JAQGNK010000311.1 GCA_028291905.1 Polaromonas sp. | reverse complement strand
ATGATGTCCTCGGGCGGAAAACCGATCTCGTCGACCAGCACGCGGTAGGCGCGCTCGCAGATTTCGACCTTGCGCTGGTAGGTGTCGGCCTGGCCTTTCTCGTCGAAGGCCATCACCACGGCGGCGGCGCCGTAGCGTTTGAGCAATTTGGCCTGGTGGAGGAAAGGCTCCAGGCCTTCCTTCATCGAGATCGAATTGACGATGCCCTTGCCCAGGATGCAACGCAGGCCGGCCTCGATCACGCTCCACTTGGAGCTGTCGATCATGATCGGCACGCGGGCGATGTCGGGCTCGCCGGCGATCAGGTTCAAAAAACGCACCATGGCCGCCTGGCTGTCGAGCATGGCCTCGTCCATGTTGATGTCGATGATCTGGGCGCCGTTCTCGACCTGCTGGCGCGCCACGGCCAGGGCGGCCTCGAAGTCGCCGTTCAGGATCATGCGGGCAAAGGCCTTGGAGCCGGTGACGTTGGTGCGCTCGCCGATATTGACGAACAGCGAATCGGCGCCAATCGTGACCGGCTCCAGGCCGGACAGCTTCATCGGTGCAACTTCTTGAGAGGAGGGAATTTGGGACATGGCTCACCTTGGGGTAAAGGTGAGCGTCGTTGCTAAAAAGGGAGGCTGCCGCCCTGTTTGCCCAAGCCTGACGAAACGATGTTTCGCTGCAACGCTCCTTGGGTTAAGCTCAATTTTACGCACCAATGCCCACAGTCCGTCCTGCCGGCCCCACAAATCACCCAGCCAACACCATGCTCAAAAAGATTTTTCGCAAGATAAGCGCGCCAGTTGGCGGCGAGCACCAGGACAGCGCCGAAGGCTCGCAGTCGGCTGACATGGCGGCCGAGCTGCTGATCGCCCCCACTGCCCTGATGCAGCTGACGCTGGAGGATGCGCGCGTGGTGGTGCGCTACATGCAGCCGCAAAAAATCACCAAGGGCACCACCTTCATCCGCGAAGGCGACGACCGCGACACCGGCTTCATGCTGCTGGTGATCGACGGCGAGGCCACGGTGGAAACCGTCGTGGTCAGCCGCGTCGAGCCCATCACCATCACCGTGCTGGGCCCCGGCAGCGTGATTGGCGAACTCGGCCTGATTGACGGCCAGGCACGCTATGCCACCTGCACCGCCGCCACGCCGATACGCTGCGCCATCCTGACGCGCGAAGCGCTGCACCTGCTGATGGAAGAAAACCCGGCCGTCGCCGCCAAGCTGATCCTGGCGCTGTCGGCGCGCATCGGCGTGCGGCTGCGCGAGATCACCGGCAAGCTCAAGATGTATGTGCAGCTGACGCAGGCGATGGAGCAGGAGATCGGCTCCCGGCCGGCGGCCTGACGAGGCGCCCCAGGCCGCAGCCCATGGTCTGCCGGCCCGGCCGGCTGTGCCTGTTCAGTGCATTCAGTCCAGTTTGATCTTGGCAGCCTTGATGAGACGGCCGTAGCTGTTGTGCTCTTTTGCGACCAGGGCAGTGAAGTCGGCCCGGCTCATCGGGCTGGGCACTGCACTCATGCGTGCAAATTTTTCGGCCGTGTCAGGCATGTTGAGCACCGTTGCAAAAGCGGTCTGCAACTGGTCCGCAGTGGCTTTGGGCAGGTTGGCGGGGCCGAAGATGCCGAACCATGTGCTGATATGAAAACCTGGCAGCACATCGTTGATGGTTGCCACATCCGGCAGGCTGGTGGAGCGGTTGATGGTGGTGACGCCAAAGGCCAGCAGCTTGCCCGACTTGATATTGGCGCTGGCTGACGCCAGGTTGTCGAACATCAGGTCGCTCTGGCCTGCCAGCAGTGCCGTTTGGGCCTGGGCCGCGCCGCTGGACGGCAGATGCACCACGCTGATCTTGGCCAGGCTCTTGAACAGCTCGCCCGCCAGGTGGCCGGCGCTGCCGTTGCCGCCCGAGGCATAGCTGAGCCGGCCCGGATTCTTGCGGGCATACGCAATGAGGTCTTTGGTGTTGGCGATGCGCAGGCGCTTGGCCGTTTCGGCGTTCATGACCAGCACATTGGGCACCCGGGCCACAAGCGTGATGGGCGTGAAGTCTTTCAAAGCGTCATAAGGCATGCTGGAATACAGCCACGGGTTGATGGCATGGGTGGCAACGGCGCCCATCACCAGCATGTGGCCGTCGGCCGGTGCCTTGGCCACCAACGCCGCGCCGACATTGCCGCCGGAGCCGGGGCGGTTGTCAACGATCACATCCGTCTTCAGCAGGGGCTTGAGCTTTTCGGCCAGGATGCGGGCGGCGTTGTCCAGCGGGCCGCCGGCCGGGTAGGGCACGATGATCGTGATGGGCTGCTGGGTTGACACCTGCGCATGGACCGGAAGCAGGACGGCGGTCGCGGTAAGGGCCACGGCCATTTTGAGGAGTTGACGGACTTGCATGAATTACCTTGTTGTTTTTGGGCTGCCATGTGGCGGCCATGAAAGGCCCGGCAAGCGATTGCCTGGCCTGGTTTCGATGACACGGCTGTTTGGATGCCGCGCACTGCACTGCCAGGAGTGCGTCGATGAATCTACCACGCCGCCATGTCAGGACTGGAAGGCGGCCGGGCTGATCCGCCTTGCAGCCGGCATGGCAGCAAGCCGGCTGCGCGGCTGGATGCCATCCCGCACCAGCGTTCAAGGTCGCCGGCTGTGATTGGGCTCTAGCACTGTCTTGTGCTTCGTCGTGCCTTGCTGGCGCCCGGAATTATTCAGCCACCAGGCAGTGCGGGAAACGGCGTATCAGGCCGCCTCTGCGTAGAAAAAGCTGCGCTGCAGCCTGCGCCCGTCCATCGGCGCGACCGCATGGGCAATCGCCTGGATGTGCTCGGGCGTGGTGCCGCAGCAGCCGCCAACGATGTTGACCAGGCCTTCGGCGGCGAACTCGTGCAGCAGGCGCGAGGTCACGTCGGGCGTTTCGTCGAAGCCGGTGTCGCTCATCGGGTTGGGCAGGCCGGCGTTCGGGTAGCAGCTGATGAAGGTGTCGGGCGCGGCCTTGGCCAGCTCCTGGATGTAGGGGCGCATCAAGGCCGCGCCGAGTGCGCAGTTCAGGCCGACGGCCAGCGGCTCGGCATGGCGCACGCTGTGCCAGAAGGCCGTCACTGTCTGACCCGAGAGGATGCGGCCCGAGGCATCGGTCACGGTGCCGCTGATGATGATCGGCAGGCGCTCGCCGGAGGCCTCGAAATACTCGTCGATGGCGAACAGCGCCGCCTTGGCGTTGAGCGTGTCGAAAATCGTCTCGACCAGCAGCACGTCGCTGCCGCCCTTGATGAGCGCCTCGGTCTGCTCGTAATAGGCTTTTCGCAGCTCCTCGAAGCTGGTGTTGCGCGCGCCGGCATCGTTCACGTCGGGGCTGATGCTGGCGGTTTTCGGCGTGGGGCCGAGGGCGCCGACGACGAAGCGCGGTTTTTCTGGGGTTGAAAACTTGTCGCAGGCGGCCCTGGCGATGCGGGCCGATTCGTAGTTCATCTCCACCGCCAGCTCGGCCATGTCGTAGTCGGCCTGCGCCACGGTGGTGGCGCCGAAGGTGTTGGTTTCGATCAGGTCGACGCCGGCGGCCAGGTAGCCTTCATGGATGTCCCGGATCACGTCGGGGCGCGTCAGGCTCAGCAGCTCGTTGTTGCCCTTCACGTCCTTGTGAAAGTCCTTGAATCTTTCGCCCCGGTACTGGGCTTCGTTCAGCTTGAAGCGCTGGATCATGGTGCCCATCGCGCCGTCGAGAATCAGGATGCGTTCTGCCAGAAGGGCAGGGAGCTGCTGGGCGCGGGTGTAGGTGATGGGCTTCATGCTGTGCATTTTAGGTCGCCAGCCATGCCCGCTGGCTTTCCCCGACAATAGCGGGCAGCTTGTTTGCATTGGATGAAAGCGACCCGATCTGCAGAGCCATGCGGTTTGGCAAGGCGTGAAACGTCGGGTCAGGGTCATGAAGCCAGTTGTCGGAAGAAAATGACCCAATCTGGCTCCAGCGCATATGCTTGATGCGCAAGCAGCTATTGTTTCAATAGCGAACAGGCTTTTTTAACGCTCACCTGTCTGGCCCGAACGTGTCCTCATTGCCCATTTCTTCAGCCTCTTCCTCCTCATCTGCCCAGCCGTCGCCGCTGGATGTGCTCGGCCAGGTGTTTGGCTACAGCGAATTTCGCGGACCGCAGCAAGCCATCGTCGAGCATGTCGTGGCGGGCGGCGACGCGCTGGTCCTGATGCCGACCGGCGGCGGCAAGTCGCTGTGCTACCAGATTCCGGCCATCGTGCGGCAAAACGCGGGGCATGGCGTGACCATCGTGATCTCGCCGCTGATCGCGCTGATGCACGACCAGGTGGGCGCGCTGCTTGAAGCCGGCGTGTCGGCGGCTTTCCTCAATTCGACGCAGAGCTTCGATGAAGGCAGCCAGCTGGAAAAGCGGCTGCTGCGCAACGAGCTGACCCTCCTCTACGCCGCGCCCGAGCGCATCAACACGCCGCGCATGAAGGGCCTGCTGGCGTCGTTGCACGAGCGCGGCCTGCTCAGCCTGTTCGCCATTGACGAGGCGCATTGCGTGAGCCAGTGGGGCCACGACTTCCGGCCCGAATACCGATCTTTGAGCCTGCTGCACGAGACTTTCCCCGACGTGCCGCGCATGGCGCTGACGGCAACGGCCGATGCGCTGACGCGCCAGGACATGATCGAGCGGCTCAGGCTTGAAGAAGCGCGCTTGTTTCTAAGCAGCTTTGACCGGCCCAACATCCGCTACACCAT
>JAQGNK010000293.1 GCA_028291905.1 Polaromonas sp. | reverse complement strand
GCTCGGCCGTGTCCAGCCCCGGCGCATTGAACTTCAGCGCATCCTGCAGCGGCCAGTTGGCGTTAAACAGGTTGTAGTCAACCAGCGGCTTGGGCTGGTTGAAGACTTCATGGGTCATGTCCATGGCCGCCTCCTGCATGTCATTTCATTGAAAAACTCAAATCAGCCTGACCAGTTGCTTGCCGAAATTTTTGCCCTTGAGCAGGCCCAGAAAGGCTTCGGGCGCGGCTTCCAGGCCCTGGGCGACGGATTCGCGCGGGCGCAGTTTGCCGGTAGCCACCAGCGTGCCGAGTTCCTTCAGCGCCTCGGGCCAGATGTCCATGTGCTCGCTAACGATGAAGCCCTGCACCTTGAGGCGGTTGGTCAGGATCAGCGCCGGATGCGCCAGCGGCATGGGCTGGCCGTCGTAGCCGGCAATCATGCCGCACAGGGCAATGCGGCCGAAGGCGTTCATGCGCAGCAGCACCGCATCGAGCACCATGCCGCCGACGTTTTCAAAATAGCCGTCGATGCCGTCCGGGCAGGCTTCCTTCAGCGCTTTCGACAGCGAAGCGGCGTCCTGGTGCAGCTTGTAGTCGATGCAGGCGTCAAAGCCGAGTTCCTCCACCGCGTACCTGCATTTTTCAGGGCCGCCGGCAATGCCGACGGCACGGCAGCCCCGTGCCTTGGCCAGGGCGCCAAATGCGCTGCCGACCGCACCGGTGGCGGCGCTGACCACCACCGTCTCGCCGGCCTTGGGTTCGATGATCTTCACCAGCCCGTACCAGGCGGTGACGCCGGGCATGCCGACCGCGCCCAGATAGTGCGACAGCGGCACATGGGTGGTATCGACCTTGCGCAGCGCGCCGGGCTGATCGACATTGACCACGCTGAACTGCTGCCAGCCGCCCATTCCCACCACCTGGTCGCCGGGCTGGAATTTCGGCGAGCGGCTCTCCACCACTTCGCCGGCGGTGCCGCCGCCCATCACCTGGCCCAGCGGCTGCGGCGCGGTGTAGCTCTTGGCGTCGTTCATACGGCCGCGCATGTAGGGGTCCAGGCTCAGGAAATGGTGGCGCACCAGCACCTGGCCGTCCTGCAGGGCTGGCGTCTCGCTGCTGGCGAGCTTGAAGTTGCTGGCGACTGCCTCGCCGGTCGGGCGGTTGTCGAGCAGGACTTGTTGATTGGCGGGCATGTGCATCTCTCCTGGAATGATGATGAAAAACCGTTTCCCACGCCAGCGGCGCGGGTTGATAAAAAAACAACTTTGCTATATTTTCTATAGCTGCCTGCGCAGGTAATACCTGCGCCAGAAGCTGATTTGATCAATAAAACAAGGCTCAATCTGTTGAAATCGGCCTGGCAGCCAGATTCGCTGCCTCGGCGCTGCCGGCATCGCTTGCCGCCTGCCGACGGACATACTTGAAAGTGCCGGTCGAATGGGCGCAGGCCTGGCCCCTGGCATCGTAAATCGTGGCCTCAGTGAAGGCGAGCGTGGCGCTGCGGTGC
Source organism: Polaromonas sp. (assembly GCA_028291905.1). GTDB lineage: Bacteria > Pseudomonadota > Gammaproteobacteria > Burkholderiales > Burkholderiaceae_C > Polaromonas. Next base: position 9,648 of record JAQGNK010000293.1, on the reverse strand, counting down.
TTCAGGCTGCCTTTGGCGGTGAGCCGGCTGCCGTCGCCGGGCGCGGGCCGCATGAAGCTGGTCTTCATCTCGATAGTGACCACGCCCATGTCCTTTTGCACGCTGCGCGCCGCCGTCGCCATCGCCACGTCGAGCAGCGTCATGCAGGCGCCGCCGTGAGTGACGGCAAAGGAGTTGAGGTGATCGGGTCGGGGCGTGTAGCCGATGGCCGACTCGCCGCCCTCGAACAATTCCAGCGAGAAACCGAGCAGCGTGACGAAAGGAATGTCGGCGCCAAAATTCATGATTGACCGCTCCGCTGAGAAGTTCCGTGCCAGTCAGGGCCGCGGAACCGGCTTTGCCGGGCCGCAGACGCAGCGCCCCCCTCGAGGCTGAAGGCTGCGGCTCCGAGCCCGCCTGCGCGGGCTTGGGCAGCCTGAAGATGCGCCGTCTCTGGCGGCGTCGCGCCCTGCAAGGGCAGCGCAGTACGCGAAGCGACAAGCGTGGGGGCCATATTCAGCCTCCGGTCACCACGGACACGCCGCCATCGACCGCCAGCCACTGGCCGGTGATGTGCTTGCCCGCATCCGACGCATAGAGCACGCACAGGCCCTTCAGGTCCTCATCGTCGCCCAGCCGGCCCAGCGGCGCATGGGCGGCGAGCTGTTCCTCGCCCATGGCCTTGAGCGTGCCGACCGTCATGCGGCTGGGGAAAAAGCCGGGGCAGATGGCATTGACGGTGATGTTGCTGGCGCCCCATTCGCAGGCCAGCGCGCGGGTGAAGTTGATGACCGCGCCCTTGGAGGTGTTGTAGGCGATGGTGTTCATGCCGCGCGGGTTGCCGCCCAGACCGGCAATCGAGGCGACATTGATGATGCGGCCCGACTTGCGCGGAATCATGCTGTGCTTGGCGATGTGCTGCGACAGGATGAAATAGCCGCGCACATTGAGGTTCATCACCTTGTCCCAGGCCTCGACCGGATGGTCTTCGGCCGGCGCGCCCCAGGCGGCGCCGGCGTTGTTGACCAGGATGTCCACCTGGCCGAAGCGCTTGAGGGTTTCGTCGCCCAGGGCGCGGATGTCGGCTTCTTTCGAGCAGTCGGCGGCAATCCAGTCCACCTCGATGCCGGCGGCCTTCAGCACGGCAGCCGATTCCTCCAGGTCGCTGGCCTTGCGCGAGCTGAGCATGACCTTGGCGCCGGCCTCGCCCAGCGCCTGCGCCAGTTGCAGGCCCAGGCCGCGCGAGCCGCCGGTGATCAGGGCGGTTTTTCCTTTGAGGTCGAATAATTGCTGAATCGAACGGGTCATGAAAGTCTCCTTTTGGGCTATTGAATTTCGCAGTCCATTACCGAGCGGCTTTCGCGCAGGCTGCCCGCCTGCTGGCCGATCTGGCGGTGATGGGGATGGTTCTGGTAGGCAGCGAGTGCTTCGCGGCTGCCCCATATCGAGTAAAGCACAGCATCGCGGCTGGCCTCCAGACCGGCTGTCCAGGTGGCGACTTCAACCGCCTGGATGCCGGGAATCAGGTGGCGGCAGCCCTCCGGCAATGCCTTAAAGCGCGGCGCATCCGCTTGGTCCTTGATCTGCCACATGACGATGTGCCTGAGCATGCGTCAATCCTTGATTTTGGAACGCAGGTAAATCAGCGCAAGGCCGAGGGAGGCAACGGCCGCGCCACCGACCACCATCGACCAGCCGGCGGCCTCGTCGACATTCTCGACAAACAGCCCCAGCACCAGCGTCAGCAGGCCGCCGTAGACCAGTATCCAGGTCAACGCCTCCAGCCGGGCCACCGAACGGCTGGCCACCGGCTCGGCGGGCGGTTTGATCAGGGTCATCAGAAGGCTTCTTCGGGCAGGTCGGCGCAGGTCGGATCGCGGCTGGACACCACATTCAGCCAGGCGCCGATCTTGGGCAGCTCATAATGATAAAAATAGCGTGCAGCGCCCAGCCTGCCTTCGGTAGCAGCTATTGATTTTGTAGCATCAAGCGAAAGTGCCGCCAGCGCCACATCAAGCCATATCCAGGCCAGCACGGTGTGGCCGAAGGCCTGCATATAAGGCACGGCATTGGCCAGCGCTTGTGCCGGCTGGCCGGTGGCCCAGGCGCTGCGCGTGGCGGTGCCGACCTGCTGCCAGGCGGTGTCCAGCGCCCTGGCATGCTCAGCCAGTTCCGGCGCATTCCAGGCCCGGGCAATGGTGGCGTTGATGCGCTGCTCGACCAGCGCCAGCCCCCTGCCGCCTTCCATCAGCACCTTGCGGCCCAGCAAGTCCATCGCCTGGATGCCATGGGTGCCCTCGTGGATCATGTTCAGCCGGTTGTCGCGCCAATACTGCTCGACCGGAAAATCGCGGGTGTAGCCGTAGCCGCCATGCACCTGGATTGCCAGCGAATTGGCCTCCAGGCACCATTCGCTGGGCCAGCTCTTGGCAATCGGCGTCAGCACTTCAAGCAGCAGCCGCGCATCGTCAGCGGCCTGCGCCTCGGCGGTGTGCTGCTCATCGACCAGCCGGGCGCAGTACAACTCCAGCGCCAGTGCGCCCTCGCAGTACGACTTTTGCGCCAGCAGCATGCGCCTGACATCGGCATGCTCGATGATCCGGCTTTGCGGCGCACTGGCGTCCTTGCCGGCGCCGGTGACAGGCCGGCCCTGGGGCCGGTTTTTCGCGTAGTCGAGCGATGCGTAATAGCCGGCCATGCCCAGCATCGTCGCCGCCATGCCGATGGCAATGCGCGCCTCGTTCATCATGTGGAACATGCAGCGCAGGCCTTCATGCGGCTTGCCCACCAAGTAGCCGACGGCGCCGGCCTGGCCATCGACCGGGTACTTGCCTTCGCCAAAGTTGAGCAGCGTGTTGGTGGTGCCGCGCCAGCCCAGCTTGTGGTTCAGCCCGGCCAGCGCCACATCGTTGCGAACGCCGGTCAGCTGGCCATCGGTATCGACCATCTTCTTGGGCACGATGAAGAGCGAAATGCCACGGGTGCCGGGAATGAGCCTGCCGTCGGGGCCTGGAATCTTGGCCAGCACCAGGTGGATGATGTTCTCGGTCAGCTCATGCTCGCCGGCCGAAATCCACATCTTGTTGCCCTTGAGCCGGTAGCGCGGCCCCAGCGGCTCGGCCTCGAAATCAACGCCATCGGGCACGGCGCGGGTGGTCACGTCGCTGAGCGACGAGCCGGCTTGCGGCTCGGACAGGCACATGGTGCCGGAAAAACGGCCCGAAAACTCGTTGCGGGCAAACACGGCTTTCTGCATCGGGGTGCCGTGCACCATCAGCAAATTGGCATTGCCGGTGGTCAGCATGCCAGAGCCCATGCTGGCTGAGGCCATCGCGAAAAATGCGTTGGCGGCTGCCTCGACCGTGTAGGGCAGCTGCATGCCGCCCACTTCATAGTCCTGCGCCGCGCTGAGCATGCCGGAGCTGGCATAGGCCTTTTGCGCATCGTGTGTGGCTTGCGGCAGGATGACTTTTTCGCCGTCGAACTGCGGTTCCTGGGTATCGACCAGCCGGTTGAAGGGCGCGTATTTCTCGCGGGCAATGCGCTCGCAGGTGTCGAACACGGCGTCGAAGGTCTCGCGGCTGTGGTCGGCAAAACGCTCGCGCTGACTCAAGGACTCGGCGCCCAGCCACTGGTAGAGCAAAAAATCGAGGGTGGAACGCAGACTCATGGCTGGCCTTCAGGACAAAAATGAAGCGGGCCGGCGCATGCAGGGGGTGTTGCATGCGCCGGCCCATCGGGAGGTTCGGGAATGAACCGGCTTTACAGCACTTCGAAAATGCCGGCCGCGCCCATGCCGCCGCCGATGCACATGGTCACGCAGACCCGCTTGGCGCCCCGCCGCTTGCCTTCGATCAGCGCATGGCCGGTCAGGCGCTGGCCGGTCACGCCGTAAGGGTGGCCTACGGCAATCGCGCCACCGTTGACATTGAGCCGATCCATCGGAATGCCGAGCTTGTCGGCGCAGTACAGCACCTGCACCGCGAAGGCTTCGTTCAGTTCCCACAGGTCGATGTCATCGACCTTCAGGCCCAGCTTGGCGAGAACCTTTGGAATGGCAAAGACCGGGCCAATGCCCATTTCATCGGGCTCGCAGCCGGCGACAGCAAAGCCCAGGAAGCGGCCCAGCGGGCTCAACCCCTTGCGTTCGGCAACCTTTTCATCCATCACCACGACCGCGCCGCCGCCATCGGAAAACTGGCTGGCGTTGCCGGCCGTGATCAGGCCGCCCGGCAGGGCCGAGCGCAGGCCGGTGATGCCTTCCTTGGTCGTGCCGGCGCGAATGCCCTCGTCCTTGCTGACGGTGACCTTCTTGGTCATCAAGCCCATCACCGGGTCGGCCACGCCGGCGGTGACGGTGATCGGCACGATTTCGGCATCGTACAGGCCGGCGGCCAGGGCGGCCGTGGCTTTTTGCTGGCTGCCGGCGCCGTATTCGTCCATGCGGTCGCGGCTGATTTCATAGCGCTTGGCGACCTGCTCGGCGGTCTGCAGCATGTTCCAGTAGATTTCGGGCTTGTTCTTGGCGAGCCAGTCCTCGCGCATCATGTGGGTGTTCATCTCTTGCTGGACGCAGGAAATGCTTTCCACGCCGCCGGCGACATAGATATCGGCCTCGCCGACGATCACGCGCTGCGCGGCCAAGGCAATCGCCTGCAGGCCGGACGAGCAGAAGCGGTTCACGGTAAAGCCCGACACCGTGACCGGGCAACCGGCGCGCAGGGCGATCTGGCGGGCAATGTTGGCGCCGGTCGCGCCTTCCGGCGTGGCGCAGCCGATGATCACGTCATCGACTTCGGCGGCTTCGATGCCGGCGCGGGAAATGGCGTGCTGGACTGCATGGCCGCCCAGTGTGGCGCCGTGGGTCATGTTGAAAGCGCCCTTCCAGCTCTTGGCCAGAGGGGTGCGGGCGGTGGAAACGATTACGGCTGAGGTCATTGAAAAATCTCCGGAATTAAGGGCTTGGCGTAGCTTGGCTTGCGTGCATCGCAAGGATCAGTTGAAGGTCTTGCCTTCGGCGGCCAGCCTGGCCAGCAGCGGCGCGGGCTTCCAGAAGCTGGCGTCGTCCAGCGGATTCTTGGCAAAGCGGTTCATCGCCTGCACGACATTGAAGAGGCCCACCTGGTCGGCGTACAGCATCGGGCCGCCCCGGTGAATCGGGAAGCCGTAGCCCATCAAATACACCATGTCGATGTCGCTGGCCTTGGAGGCAATGCCTTCTTCCAGGATATGCGCGCCTTCATTGACCAGCGAATACACCAGGCGCTGGACGATTTCCTCGTCGGAAATTTTGCGCGGCGTGATGCCGAGCGACTGGCGGTGCGCCTCAATCATGCCGACGACTTCCTGGTTGGGAATGGCGTCGCGCTTGCCCGGCACATAGTCGTACCAGCCGGCGCCCGTCTTCTGGCCGAAGCGGCCCTTCTCGCACAGCAGGTCAGCGGTCTTGCTGTACTTCATGTCTGGCTTTTCCTGGTAGCGGCGTTTGCGGATCGCCCAGCCGATGTCGTTGCCGGCCAGGTCGCCCATGCGAAACGGGCCCATGGCAAAGCCGAACTTCTCAATCGCCTTGTCCACCTGCGCCGGCGTGCAGCCCTCGTCCAGCAAAAATCCGCCCTGCCGGCCGTACTGCTCGATCATGCGGTTGCCGATGAAGCCGTCGCACACGCCCGACACCACCGCCGTCTTGCGGATCTTCTTGCCCACGGCCATGACGGTCGCCATCACATCCTTGGCGGTTTTCTCGCCGCGTACCACTTCGAGCAGCTTCATGATGTTGGCCGGGCTGAAGAAATGCAGGCCCACCACGTCCTCGGGCCGCTTCGTGAACGAGGCAATCTGGTTCAAGTCCAGCGTCGAGGTGTTGGAGGCCAGGATGGCGCCGGGCTTCATCACGCGGTCAAGTTCCTTGAAGACCTTTTCCTTCACGCCCATTTCCTCGAACACCGCCTCGATCACCATGTCGGCATCGGCCAGGTCGTCATAGCTCAGGGTGGTGCTGAGCAGGCTCATGCGCTGCTCGTACTTGTCCTGCTTGAGCTTGCCTTTCTTGACCTGCGATTCGTAGTTCTTGCGCATCGTGGCGATGCCGCGGTCCAGCGCGTCCTGCTTCATCTCCAGCATCTTGACCGCAATGCCGGCATTCAGGAAGTTCATCGCAATGCCGCCGCCCATGGTGCCGGCGCCGATCACGGCCACTGAGTTGATCTCGCGCTTGGGCGTGTCGGCGGGCACATCGGGAATCTTGGAGGCGGCGCGCTCGGCCATGAAAATATGGCGAAGGGCGCGGCATTCCGGCGTCCACATCAGGTTGGTAAAGGTTTCACGCTCTTGCCGCATGCCTTCGTCAAATTTTTGCTTGGTCGCGGCTTCCACGGCATCGACGCACTTGAGCGGCGCCGGAAAGTTCTTTGCCATGCCCTTGACCATGTTGCGGGCAAACTGGAAGTAGGCGTCGCCGTTGGGGTGCTTGCACGGCAGGTTGCGAACCAGCGGCAGCGGCCGGGTGTCGGCGATGGTCTGGGCATAGGCAAACGCCTCGTCGGCCAGCGATTCAGCGGACGACGCCATCTTGTCGAACAGCTTCTGGCCGGGAATCTGCGCCAGTAATTCGGACTTGACCGGCTCTCCGCTGACGATCATGTTCAGGGCTGCCTCGACCCCCAGCACGCGCGGCAGGCGCTGGGTGCCGCCGGCGCCGGGAATCAGGCCCAGCTTGACCTCGGGCAGAGCCACGCTGCAGCCGGGCGCGGCGATGCGGTAGTGGCAACCCAGGGCGAGTTCCAGTCCGCCGCCCATGCAGACCGAATGAATCGCGGCCACCACCGGCTTGGAGGAGTTTTCCAGCGCCAGGATCACGCTGAGCAAATTGGGTTCCTGGACCGCCTTGGGCGAGCCGAACTCGTTGATGTCTGCGCCGCCCGAAAAAGCCTTGCCGCCGCCGGTCAGGACGATGGACTTGATGGCGTCGTCGTCATTGGCTTTTTGCAGGTTGTCGGTGATGCTCAGGCGCGTGGCATGGCCCAGGCCGTTGACAGGCGGATTGCTCAGGGTGATCAGCGCCACCGAGCCATGAACTTCGTAAAGGGTTGTCATTGCGATTTTCTTTCTTTGCTGGGAAGTTTCAGTGTTGAAGATGGCGGGCGACCAGTGCAGTCCGGCCTGCAGCCATTTGGCAGATCTCAAGAATAGTACGACCGTTCTTTTCTTATTGTAGGGAGGCCTGCGGTTGACACAAGCCTCTCTTGTTCGGGTTTACCCGTGGTTTGTTCTCAATTAGTCCCACCCGTGACAAGGCCGCAGGCTTTATTACACTTCCAGCCATTCCTTGCGGGTGTAGGCGTCGGCCCGCAGGCTGTCGGGGGTGCCGTCGAACACGATGCTGCCGTGGCCCATCACCAGCGCCCGGTCGGAAATCGCCATGGCAATCGTCAGCTTCTGCTCGATCAGCAGCACCGAGATTCCCCTGGCCTTGAGCGTCTGCAGGTACTGGCCGACCAGCTCGACGATCTTAGGCGCCAGGCCTTCGGTCGGCTCGTCGATGATGATCAGGTCCGGGTCGCCCATCAGCGTGCGGCACAGCGTCAGCATCTGCTGCTCGCCGCCTGACAGCACGCCGGCCTCGGTGTGCTGGCGCTCGCGCAACCGGGGAAAGAGGGTGTACATGTCCTCGAACGACCAGCGCGAGCCCTTGCCGGAGCCCTTCTGGCCGAGCAGCAGGTTCTGGTGCACGGTGAGCTTGGGGAAGATGTCGCGGTTTTCGGGCACGTAGCCCAGGCCGAGATGAGCGATCTGGTAGGCCTTCTTGCCAACGATCTGCGCGTTTTTCCAAAGCACCGAGCCTTGGCAATCGACCAGTCCCATGATGGCCTTGGCCGTGGTCGAGCGGCCCGAGCCGTTGCGGCCCAGCAAGGCGACGATTTCGCCGGGCCGGACATCGAAGGACACGCCATGCAGCACATGGCTCTTGCCGTAAAAGGCGTGAAGATCGGTGAGCCTGAGCAGCACGGTGCCTGACGCTGCCGGCTGGGTGCCGTTGTGGTTGTCGTTGTCGTTGTTCATTTGCATCTCAGTGTCCCTGCCCCTGCGCGTCGGCCACCGATGAGCCCAGGTAGGCTTCCTGCACCCGCTGGTCGGCGCGCACTGCTTCGGGAATGTCGAAGGCAATCACTTCGCCATAGACCACCACCGCGATCTTGTCGGCCAGGCCGAACACCACGCCCATGTCATGCTCGACCGTCAGCAGCGTCTTGCCGACCGTGACTTCCTTGATCAGTTTGATGAAGCGGCTGGTTTCGGAGCGGCTCATGCCGGCCGTCGGCTCGTCCAGCAGGATGACGTTGGCGCCGCCGGCAATCGTGATGCCGATCTCCAGGGCGCGCTGCTCGGCATAGGTCAGGTTGGTGGCCAGCACATCGCGCTTGTTGTCCAGCTTGATCATCGCCATCAGCTCGTCGGCCCGCGTGTTGGCGTCGTCCAGGTCGGCCAGGAACTTCAAAAAAGTGTATTTGTAGCCCAGGCTCCAGAGCACCCCGCAGCGCAGATTTTCAAACACGCTGAGCTTGGGGAAAATGTTGGTGATCTGGAAACTGCGCGACAGGCCCAGGCGGTTGATCTCGAACGGCGTCTTGCCGTTGATGCGCTGGCCGTTCAGCATCACGTCGCCGCTGCTGGGCTCGAACCTGCCGCTGATGAGGTTGAACAGGGTTGACTTGCCGGCGCCGTTGGGCCCGATGATGGCGACCCGCTCGTCCGGCTTGACCGCCAGGTTGATGCCGCGAATGATCTCGGTCTTGCCAAAACTCTTGCGGAGGTTTTTAAGCTCCAGCGCATGGCCTGCCTGCACCTTGGTGCTAAAAGTCATAGCGCTTCCCTTCGCTTGTTCTCGGTCTCGATGTCGTTTTGTATCTCATCCTGCACGCGGCTCCATTGTTTGAGGAAGCTGCGCCGCGTCAGCTCGAACAGCGCCAGCCCGACCAGGAAAACAATGCCCGCCCCCAGCCAGGTCGCCGGCTGGGCCGCGTTGAGCGTCAAGCCCATGAACTTCAATTCGGGGCCGACCGCCGCATTGAGCTGCTGGTGGTAGATCATCTCGACCATGGCGGCTGCGCCCATCAGCGTGGCAAAGGCGGTCACCGCCAGCGCCAGGTAGCCCGGCAGCAAGGGCTTGAGCTTGCCAAGCGAGGCCAGGCGCAGGTTCATCATGATCAGGCTGGCAATGCCGCCGGGCGCATACATCACCATGAACAGGAAGATCAGGCCGACATACAGCAGCCACGCCATCGACAACTCCGACAGCAAAATGAGCGCCAGCACCAAGAGGCCGGCGCCGATGATCGGCCCGAAGAAAAAGGTCGCGCCGCCCAAAAAGGTGAACAGCAGCAGGCTGCCCGAGCGCACGCCGCTGACGACCTCGGCCGTCACGATTTCCGAGTTGATGGCTGCCAACCCGCCGCCGATGCCGGCAAAAAAACCGGCGATGATGAAGGCGTAGTAGCGCACCCGCTGGGTGTTGTAGCCGATGAACTCGACCCGCTCCGGGTTGTCGCGCACCGCGTTCAGGATGCGGCCCAGCGGTGTTCGGGTGAAGGCGAACATGGCGGCGGTGCAAAAGAAGCAGTACACCGCGATCAGGTAGTACACCTGAATCTGCGGCCCGAAGGTGATGCC
>JAQGNK010000260.1 GCA_028291905.1 Polaromonas sp. | reverse complement strand
TGCTGACCTGGCGCCTCGCTGCATCGGCTTTGGCGCAGGCCAATGCCGACCTGCAGCCGCCCGTCGCACTGGCCGACCTGCAGCGCTCCAGCCAGCCCCTGAAGCTGAACATACGCCGGCTGCACATGGATGCGCAGGTGTATCAGGATGTGACGGTGGCGCTTGAAAGCGGCCGCTGGCGCTATCCGCAGCCGCTGGTTCCTGCCGTCACCCTGACATCGCGGGATCTGCGCGCCAACCCAAGCCTTTTCGCCCAAGACCACCACCTGGTGCTGATGTCCTCGGCGCCGGGCCACGTTGAAGAGTTTGCGCTTCGCCTGGAGGCACGAAACTACCGCTTTTGTGTTGACAAGCAGGATGAAGGCGCTGACCAGATTGTTTTGCTCGACCCCAGCAATGTGCAGGTATTGGCTTTGCGGGCCGGGGACGCCTGCGGCACTTTCAAGGCCGAGCAAGGCCGCTATCAATTGCGCCAGATTTATGGCGGCACGGGCGCCAGCCGCACCCTGTTCCTGCGCCAGACGCCGGCCAGACAGGCGTTGCTCACCCGGCCGCCCTCCGGCCAGCGTGCAGCCGTCGGCGACAGTGGCGTTGAGGAGTACTGGGGCATTCTTGCCAGCTTTCGCGATCCGGTTACTCAGAGAGTCACCAGTAGTGGGTTCTTAGGTGCGATATTGTTTTTGGGTTTGTCAGAACCCTGCACGTTTGGCGTGATAGAAGCTAGGGTGCAGGCCACATCGCTGGTGCCGGATGTCTTTTCGTCGGCAAGCCACCTGTTCGACAGGTACAACTTTTTCAAACGGGTTGACAGCGTCGCGGGCACGCCGGTAAACCTGGGCGGCCTGCTTCCGGGGCCCTTTTGCGTCGGCGACTCGACTTTCAGCATGGAGAAGTTTCCTGCGGATGACTTTCCCATTGCCTTTCCGTTTCCGGCGGCTTTGAATTACGAGACGCATCGAGACCGCCCTGCCCCCCGCTATCCCATCCTGATTGACGGCTTCTCGCCCGAGCGGAACACGTTTACTCTGCAGGGCTCGGTTTACGGCCTGCCGCCCTCGCCCCTGGGGTTTCCTGCCGGCCCCGAGTATGAACATAACCCCGCCGGTGGCATGCAGGCACTGCTGCCAGATCAGGTCGCCAGTTCCCTGCCTGAATACCGCGTGGTCTTGCGCTACAGACCCGGCGGATTCCCAGGCAACGCCATTCCTTCCGAAGGCCAGGTGGCGCTTTTCAACAGCCGCGATTGCAGCGGCCCCGCGATGGTGGTTGACCGCTACGACCTTCCGGGCATTCTGCCGGGCGGCCCGCTGGGCGATTTCAACGGTTCAGTGAAGCTGGGGGCTTTCACGTCGGTCAAGGTTTTCTCGGGTCTGTCACAAACCGGTGAGGTGCAGCAGTTAAATCGGCCCGGCTGTATCGCCAGTGGCTGGGGTGCTTCAGGCTGGAAAGCAGCCTCGCTTGCCGTCAACCTGGAGACTGTGGAAATGGTGGTGTCTACCAACCAGTGCGAGCAATGCAATCTCAATGGCATTGATCTGGCAGGCCGGTCGCTGAAAAACATCAGGCTCTATGGCGCGAGCCTGAACAATGCCCACCTGGCCGGCGCGGACCTTTCCGGCGCCGACCTGCGCTACGCTTCGCTGCAGGGTGCGCAGCTGCCCAATGCCAACCTGGACGCGGCCAACCTGTGCGCGGCCAACCTCAATGCGGCACCGTCCAGCGCGGGCTCGTCCAATGTGGCGGCCAACCTCAACGGCGCCTTTTTGCGCAATGCCTACCTGTACGGCGCCAACCTGGCGGGCGCCAACTTTGGCGATGCCAGTTTCTTCAGCACCAGCGCAGGCAGCTGCCAGGCAAACCCCTGCGACAGCTACCACAAGCCTGCCTGCGCCAGCGCCTACAGCGCCACGCTGCAAGGCACTAAGTTCAGCAATGCCTACCTGGCTGGCGTCGATATGAGCAACGTAGCCGGCAGCGCCGCCGACTTCAGCAATGCGGTGCTGAACGGCGCCTGGTTTCGCAACGCCACGCTGACGCCTGACGTCAACGGCAAACCGGTGAATTTCGGCAACGCTTTTTTGCAAGGCGCTGACTTCACCGCCGCCAATCTTGTAAACGCCATCTTCAGCAATGCCTATGTGGACACCAGGCCGAGCGGCGGCTGCATGCAGTTCGAGCTGGGGGCAGCTTACACCTCGTTTCCAGGGTTTTCAGTGCTGACGCCGCCGGGGAGCAATACCTGCGCCAGGGCCGCCGCCCCGGCGCCGACCTGCGTGCAGTTCACCTACAACCGCCCCACCATCCTGGCCGCGCAGGTGGACCCGCCGACCATCCCCCTGTCCCAGGCCAGCCCCAGGAACACCAGCTGCGCCAGTGCAGCCCCGCTGTGCGGTGACGCCTTCACCGGCGCTGGACCCAACACCTGTTGGTCAAGACCCTGACGTGCCGGCAGGCGAGTTGAAAACCAGCGGTTGCAAATGCCTTGCAAGGCAGGGCGCAACTCCGTTCAGTTCGCCCTGCAGCCCGCAGCGCATGATTGCTATTAATTAAATAGCTGCCTGCGCAGGCAGAACCTGCGCAAGAGGCCTGAAACGCATTAAAAATTGCGCAACGCGCCTGCCCTGCGGTGCTCGCATGGGTCGCCTTGGCTGTTTGTGCCTTTCAGCCTGCGGCAACGACGGCATGCCGCGAACCGGTCAATTTGTAGGCTGGGCGCCTGGGGCCTTTTATGTAAAACTATGTCAACAAAATCTCATAAAAGTAACCCATGACATCCTGGGCAATGAAACTCACGCTGGTGGCGTGCTTGGCGCTGCTGACTTCCTGCGGCGGCGGCGACACCTCTGCCCCTGAACTTGCGCCCGCCCCGACTGACACGGCGGGTAATGCCAGCACGGCCGTCGCCCGCATCAATGCCGCCCAGAGCGTGCTGGAGCTGCCGCTGCTGCAATCGGGTGACAAGCTGTATGCCGACGTTCGCATCCGGTTTGCGCTCGATGGCAGTTTCGAGCTGCTGTCCTGGCGCTCCACCGCCTCGGCGTCAAGGCCAGCCGATGTCGATCTGCAGCCGCCCGTCGCGCTGGCCGACCTGCAGCGCTCCAGCCAGCCCACAAAGCTGAACATTCCCCGGCTGCATATGGATGCACAGGTTTATCAGGACGTGACGGTGGCGCTTGAAAACGGCCGCTGGCGCTATCCTCAGCCGCTAGTGCCCGCCGCCACCCAGACCTCGAAAGACCTGCGCGCCAACCCGGCGCTGTTTGCAAGGGATCATCA
>JAQGNK010000226.1 GCA_028291905.1 Polaromonas sp. | reverse complement strand
AGTGAAAGTTTAGGAGAAAAAAATGAGAGTTTCAGCTTCGGTCAAGAAAATTTGCCGCAACTGCAAAATCATCCGTCGCAAGGGCGTTGTCCGCGTGATCTGCACAGATCCACGTCACAAACAGCGCCAAGGCTGATTTTTAAGAGATTTAGAGGACGCACATGGCACGTATCGCTGGTATCAACATTCCGCCGCAGAAGCACGCCGAAATCGGTTTAACTGCAATCTTTGGCATTGGTCGCACGCGCGCTCGCAAAATTTGCGAAGCTTGCGAAATTGACTACGCCAAAAAAATTAAAGACCTGACCGATGGCGACCTGGAAAAAATCCGGGACCACATTGCTCAGTTCACCATTGAAGGCGATTTGCGTCGTGAAACCACGATGAACATCAAGCGCCTGATGGACATCGGTTGCTACCGCGGTTTCCGTCACCGTCGTGGCTTGCCCATGCGTGGCCAACGCACTCGGACGAACGCTCGCACCCGCAAGGGTCCGCGTAAGGCCGCTGCGTCTTTGAAGAAATAATTGAGAGGTCGTCATGGCAAAATCACCCAATAACAGCGCTGCTCAGCGCGTTCGCAAGAAAGTTCGTAAGAACGTAGCCGATGGCATTGCCCACGTCCACGCCTCTTTCAACAACACCATCATCACGATCACGGATCGCCAGGGAAATGCCTTGTCATGGGCGTCGTCTGGTGGCCAGGGTTTCAAGGGTTCGCGCAAATCGACGCCTTTCGCAGCCCAGGTGGCATCGGAAGTTGCCGGCCGCGCTGCCATCGAGCAAGGCATCAAGAATCTTGATGTCGAAATTAAGGGACCTGGTCCTGGACGTGAATCTTCTGTTCGTGCGCTGGGCGCGCTTGGCATTCGAATCAATTCGATTGCTGACGTGACACCGGTTCCGCACAACGGCTGCCGTCCCCAAAAGCGTCGCCGCATTTAATCGCATTGCTGCGCCCGGCCGCTTGCTCAGCAGGCGGCCGGGCGTCAGCATTTTCACCAAGCCCACCGCCATCAGGTTGACACCGAAGGCTCCTGCAGAAATTGCAGCAGATGACAAAAGGATATTCAAGTGGCACGTTACCTCGGCCCTAAGGCCAAACTATCACGCCGTGAAGGCACCGATCTTTTCCTGAAAAGCGCTCGTCGCTCCATCAGCGACAAGGCCAAATTTGACTCCAAGCCAGGTCAGCATGGTCGTACTTCGGGTACCCGCACGTCTGACTACGGTCTGCAACTGCGTGAAAAGCAGAAGGTCAAGCGCATGTATGGCGTGCTTGAAAAGCAGTTCCGCCGTTACTTCGAAGAAGCTGACCGCCGCCGTGGCAACACCGGCGCTAATTTGCTGTCGGTGCTGGAGTCGCGTTTGGACAATGTCGTTTACCGCATGGGTTTTGGCTCCACACGTGCCGAAGCGCGTCAGCTGGTTTCCCACAAGGCCATGACGGTCAATGGCCAGTCGGTCAATATTCCGTCCTACATGGTCAAGACCGGCGACATCATCGCCGTGCGCGACAAGTCTAAAAAGCAGACGCGTATCGCCGAAGCGCTCGAGTTGGCCAAGCAGGTTGGCTTGCCGGCCTGGGTCGATGTCAATGCTGATAAGGGCGAAGGTGTCTTCAAGAAGGTGCCTGATCGTGATGAATTTGCTGCCGATATCAACGAATCGTTGATTGTCGAGTTGTATTCACGTTAATTTTCCGTTCCTGGCGACACGTTGACCGTGCCGCCAGGTGTGCTTCGCCAGCCTTATCGGTGTAACGAGCCGAGGGTATTGAGAGGAAGACTGCATGCAGACAAATTTGTTAAAACCAAAAACTATCAATGTTGAGCAGCTTGGCGTCAACCGTGCCAAGGTGACTCTCGAGCCTTTCGAGCGTGGTTACGGCCATACGCTGGGCAACGCGCTGCGTCGAGTGCTACTGTCATCCATGGTGGGTCACGCCGCCACTGAAGTGACAATTGCCGGCGTTCTGCACGAGTACTCGTCAATTGACGGTGTTCAAGAAGACGTCGTCAATATCTTGTTGAATCTCAAAGGCGTGGTGTTCAAGCTGCACAACCGCGATGAAGTCACCTTGAGCTTGCGCAAGGAGGGCGAAGGTCCCGTGACTGCTGCCGACATTCAGACGCCTCACGATGTTGAGATTGTCAATCCTGACCATGTGATCATGAATTTGTCGCATGGCGCCAAGATCGACATGCAGATCAAGGTTGAGAATGGTCGCGGTTATGTTCCAGGCAATGTTCGCCGCTACGGTGACGAATCGCCAAAATCCATTGGCCGTATCGTGCTTGATGCCTCTTTTTCTCCGGTAAAGCGTGTCAGCTATACCGTTGAAAGTGCCCGCGTCGAGCAGCGCACCGATCTTGACAAACTGGTTCTGGAAATTGAAACCAATGGCGCCGTGACAGCGGAAGATGCGGTCCGCGCATCGGCCAAGATTCTGGTTGAACAGTTGGCGGTATTTGCTCAACTCGAAGGCAGTGAACTGGCCGTGTTTGATACGCCTGCACAGCGCAGCTCGCAGCAATTTGATCCTATCTTGCTGCGCCCGGTCGATGAACTCGAACTCACAGTGCGCTCGGCAAACTGTCTGAAAGCAGAAAATATTTACTACATTGGCGATCTGATTCAGCGCACTGAAAATGAGCTGCTCAAGACCCCCAATCTGGGACGAAAATCTCTGAACGAGATTAAGGAAGTGCTGGCCTCGCGTGGCCTGACACTGGGAATGCGGCTTGAAAGCTGGCCCCCTGCGGGCCTCGACAAGCGTTAATTGACTTAAAAATTCTCGTCTGCGGATGAGAAAGTGCACGGGCAGTACCTGATACGGCTGCTTCGATATTACATAAAGGAAGCACTATGCGACACGGACACGGACTACGTAAATTAAACCGCACCAGCGAACATCGCCTCGCGATGTTGCGCAATATGATGAATTCGCTGCTCCAGCACGAAGCCATCAAGACCACGTTGCCAAAAGCCAAAGAGCTGCGCCGCGTTGTTGAGCCGATGATCACCTTGGCGAAAACACCTACTCTAGCCAACAAGCGCCTGGCATTTGACCGCCTTCGCGACCGCGACATGGTTGTCAAGCTGTTTGCTGAACTCGGACCCCGTTACCAAGCCCGTCCAGGTGGCTACACACGTATTTTGAAGATGGGTTTTCGGGTTGGCGACAATGCACCGATGGCTTTGGTTGAGTTGGTTGACCGTCCTGAAATTTCTGAAGAAATTAAAGACCAAGCTGCTGCAAAGTAAGCTATAATAACTGCATACCGCGCGGTGGAGCAGCCTGGTAGCTCGTTGGGCTCATAACCCAAAGGTCGTAAGTTCAAATCTTGCCCGCGCAACCAAAATATCATTTGATTTTTTAAAACACCACATTTTATGTGGTGTTTTTTTATGTCTGTGTATTGAGCAGAGACATGGGAAACGGGCGTACGGGACATGGGAAAGGCGTTAGGCGTTTCAAAAGACTCCCTGTAGCGCTTTAGCCCCAGTTGTATTAAGCACTGGTGATAGAAATAAGCATCGTAGCGCCTGTCCTGCACAGAGTTAGTGCAAAAAGCAATGGGTCGCCTAGGCAACGTGTTTGACATCTTGACCTTACCCGCTGTTTTGTGTGATTCCATGGCCCATGGGTCAACAGTTTTTTTCCGCTGTGCTGCATGCCAGAGTTACTGGTACTGCATCGGGCTGATGTAGTTCATCATCGATTGCAGTCGCTTGTAGTTATAGAAAGCCATGTAGTCCAGAACTGCATCTGTAATCTCCTGCGGAGTAGCGAATTCTTGCCATACAGACTTGCTGCTTTTAGGCGGCCCGAGAAGCTTTCGGTGGGCAAATTATTCCAACAGTTGATTTTCATGCTCATCGATGAGCGTATCCCCCAACCCGTCAATGGGTCTTGAAACTCGTGGCTGCAATACTGGCTCCCACGGTCACTGTTGACAAGATGAGCCTGACGTTTGGGCGGCACCTGAACCACGCTATAGCCGGTGCATCCTTGACCAAGCTGGGCTGCATGCGCGACTGCTCGATCCCAGTCTATCGCCTGGCTGCTGCGCAGATCAATGGACCACGGCCAAATGCAACCATCCCTCATCACAGGCAATTGAGTTCGCCCGTGTTTTCCAACCCGGAAAAAGTAATGTCGCCGATCCAGAGTTGATTGGGCACTCCGGGATCCCTTTTTTAAGGGCAAGGTCACTGCACGGTGATAAAGGTGACCCATGCTTTTGCATGGTCTGCATCAAATACGCAACAGCATCAAAAAATAGTGGCAGCTATACAAGCTCATCTATAACACGGCCTCAGCGGTTTGAATTAAGCTCATCCTTCAGCGCCAAGGCTGAGCTTGTGAATAGCTCCGATGCTCTGGTCGCGCCCTTTTTGGCCCGTCTCAGGAAATTTGTTGATGCCCGTTCTGCCAACTCCCAAAGCAACGCTGCGGCCAGGCTTGCGCCGCCATGAAATTCTTTCGGGTGGTTCTCGAGTGCAGCCTTGGCCCTGCGCAGGGTCATCGCCGGCATCAGTGCTGGCAAATTCATGACTCATCCCTTTTAAATTGCACCGCGCCAAGTGAAAGCCAGCTCCCGTCCGGGTTTGCAGGTGCTTCGCGCAAGGATGGCTTTTTTTTACCTTACCTTGCTCCAACTGTGCTTGCCGCTGCAAGCGCAGACACTTAACCTGAATGCCTCGCTTGGCGAGCGCATCGAGTTTGTCAGGAAGTCCGGCGCCGTGGCAGTGGATTTGCAGGTGACGGTATTCCAGCCAGAAGGGCCAGGGCCTTTTCCCGTTGTGGTGATCAACCATGGCAAGGACAGCGGAGACATTCGCCTTCAGGCAAGAAACCGTCCGATTGCGGCCGCGCGTGAATTTCTGGAGCGCGGCTATGTCGTGGTCGTGCCGATGCTGCAGGGTTTTGCCGGCTCGGGTGGTTCGCTGGTTGAGCATGGCTGCAATACACAAGCCAATGGCGAGGCCCAGATGGAGGACCTTGCCGCCGTGGTGAGGTGGCTGCGGCTACAGCGCTGGGCCGATACCAGCCGCATGATGATGACGGGCCAATCGTACGGCGGCTTGGCAACCATGGCCTATTCACAAAATCCGGACCCTGGTTTCAAGCTGTTTGTCAATTTTGCGGGCGGCGTGAAATATGTCATCGGCTGCGACTGGCAAGCCAGGCTGCGCGATGCATTCCAGAGCTACGGCAAAAAAAGCAAGACGCCTTCAATCTGGTTTTACGGTGAAAACGACAGTTATTTTCCGCCCCGGATCATCACGCCGGCCTTCCAGGCGTTTGCCGCGTCTGGCGGCAACGGCGAGATGGTGGCCTACGGCTCTTTTGGCGCCGATGCGCACAGCATGTTTGCCAATGTGGACGGCGCTGACATTTGGCTGGACAGGCTGCTGCTCAAAATGAAGACGCAAGGGCTGCCGGTCGATATTGTGTTTCCCCGCTATGGCCGGATCGATGGAGCGCCACTGGCGACAGCTTATGCCCAGGTTGCGGACTTCCTCGCTTTGGAGCGGTTGAATGTCGAGGTTGAAAAAGCCTATGGCATTTTCCTGAAAAAAAGGCTTCCGCGCGCTTTTGTGATTGCCCCGAAAACCGGCCGCGCCAACTATGCCTGGGGCGGCGACAACCCGCTGGTCTATGCGCTGGAGGCCTGCGAGAAAGCCAGCGGCGAAGCCTGCATTCTCTATGCTGTCGATGATGCGGCGCCCTGGAAACGCAACAAGGCGTTGACCGTTGCCGGCGACAGCAGTGATGCTGCGCTACCGTGCGATGCCGTGGATGACCCCCAGCGCTTAAGATGCACTTTTACCCAGGAAGCCCATCCATGAAAAGACTTTTCATTCTTCTTGCCACCTGTGGCATGGCGCTGTCGGCGCAGGCAGGCTGCTACAGCATCTACAACCGTGCCGGCCAGCTCGTCTACCGTTCAACTGATGCGCCGGTGGACACACAGCCGCAATACCACCGGACCGTGCCGCAGCGCTTTGGACAAGGCGCAAGCCTGGTGTATTTCAATGATTTTGAAGGCTGCGGTGCCTACGGTTCGCTTATTCAGCTGTCGGGTACTGAGGTAAATCAGGGTGCGCAAACAAGCCGTTCAAGCCAGGCCAGGCCAGCCAGGGCCGACCGGAGCTGAGCGCAGCTTTGCACCTGCTGGTTCGCAGCGCAGGGGCTTCAGTCGGGCAGCACCGCCGTCACCTCGATCTCGACCTTGGCCCGCGCCTCGACCAGCGCGGCCACCTGAACGCAAGTCATGGCCGGAAAATTCCTGCCCATGACCTCGCGGTACACGCCGCCGACTTCCTTCAGGCGGGCGTTGTATTCCTCCCGGTCCACGATGTACCAGGTCATCCGCACCATATGCTCCGGGCCTGCGCCGCCGGCTTTCAACACGGCGGCAATGTTCGCAAGGGTCTGCCGGGTCTGGGCAACGAAATCGTCGCTTTCAAACTGCTGCTGGCCGTTCCAGCCGATCTGACCGCCGACGAAAAGCAGGGCGCCGCGCGCGAGGATGCCGTTGGCGTAGCCCTTGGGTTCAGCCCAGTCGGGCGGCTGCAGTCTGGTGATCATGATGTGGTGTCGGGTAGGGGTTGAAAGTAGGGCAGCAAGGCGCCACGCAGATTGTCAGGAATCCGGACCGGCTTGCCATGGGGGATCTCGGAATAGACCACCACACCATCTGCTCTTAATTTAATAGCTGTTGGCGCAGATGCTGCCTGCGCTGCAGCATGAATTTCATAGTGCATGCCGATGCTCGCGCCGCCGATGCGGGTCAGCGCCAGCGTCATCGTCAAGTTGTCGCCGTTGCGGCACATGCCGATGAATTCGGTTTTCATGTCCACAAGGGGCAGGCCCATGCCGCCGGCAATCAGTTCATGCTCCGGAAAACCGATGTGCGCGAAAAAGTCTTCCTGCACCTCATGCAGCAGGTAATAAAACTGCGGGTAAAAAACGATGCCTGCCGGGTCGCAATGGTGAAAGCGAACCAGTTTTTGCGTCGTGAACTTCATGGCTGGCGCAGCCTGAAGCGCTGCAGCTTGCCGGTCTCGGTGCGCGGCAGGCTGGGCATGAATTCGATCTGGCGCGGGTATTTGAACGGCGCCAGCGTCGCTTTCACATGGTCTTGCAGCGCCTTGGTCATGGCGGCGTCCGCCGGCTGGCCGGGCTTGAGCACCACATAGGCCTTGACGACCATGCCGCGGTCCTCATCGGCCACACCGACCACGCCGCACTCGGCCACTGCCGGGTGCTTGAGCAAGGCGTCCTCGACCTCCGGCCCGGCCACGTTGTAGCCGGCGGTGATGATCATGTCATCGTCCCGCGCCTGGTAGAAAAAGTAGCCGTCCACGTCCTGCATGAAGGCGTCGCCAGGGTAGTTCCAGCCGTCCCTGACGTAATTGAGCTGGCGCGCATCGCCGAGGTAGCGGCAGCCGGTCACCCCGATCACCGCCAGCCGTCCGATGCTGCCGCGCGGCAGTTCGACGCCGTTCTCATCGACCACCTTGGCGGTGTAGCCGGGCACCGCCTTGCCGATGGCGCCCCGCCGCACGTCGCCCGGGGTTGATGAAATGAAAATATGGAACATCTCGGTGGCACCGATGCCGTCGATGATCTCCATGCCGGTGGACTCCTTCCAGAGCTGGCGGGTGGCGTCGGGCAGGCTTTCGCCGGCGCTCACGCATTTTTGCAATTTGGGCACGCCGTGCTGCCGGGCAAAGGCGGCCATCTGGCGGTAAAACGTCGGCGCGGTGTAGCAGATCGTCGCGCCGACCTGGTTGATGAGCCTGACCATCGCCTCGGGCGTGTAGCCGATGGACGGGTAATAGACCGATGCGCCGGCCCACATCGGAAAGATCAGCATGCCACCCAGCCCGAAGGTAAAGGCCAGCGGCGGCGAGCCCATCACGATGTCGTCGGGACTGGCCTGGAGCACATGGCGCGGCCAGGCCTCGCAGGCGGCCAGCACATCGCGGTGGGTGTGCACCGCCGCCTTGGGGCTACCGGTTGTGCCCGAGGTGAAGGCCATCAGGGCAATATCGTCGGCAGAGGTCGGGCAGGGCGTGAACTGGCCGTTTTTTTGTGCCGACAGCACCGCCAGCGAGCCGGGCTCGTTCATCAGGTTGAAGGGCACGATGGCCGGCAGCAGGCCGGTCTGCGCCTGCGCCAGCTGCAGCTCTTCCAGCAGGGTTGCATCGCACAGCGCCAGCGACGGCCGGGCCTTTTCAATGATCTCGGCCAGCTCCTTGGCGCGCAGCAGCGGCATGCTGGCGACCGCCACCAGGCCGGCCTGCACCACGCCCAGCCAGGCCAGCGCCATGCCGATGGAATTGCCGCCGCGCAGCAAGACCCGGTTGCCGGGCACGAGATGGAAGTCCTCCAGCAGCACCTGGGCGATGCGGTTAACCCGTTCCAGGGCATCGGCATAGCTCAGCGTGATGCGGTCGGAGCGCAGCATCGGCCGGTCGGCATGGCCGGCCTTGAAGGCCCGGTTGAACAGGGTGTCCACCAGATTGGCCTGGGCCGGGAGATTGATTTCCGGCAGCAGCGAATAGTCCAGCGTCGGCCACTGCTCGGGCGGCGGCAGGCGTTCATGCGCGAAGCGGTCGGTCTGGGCGGAGACGGCGAAAAGGCCGGCAGAAGCTGCATCCGGCGCACCGGCGCCAACATAGGTTGAAGTCATGACTGCAAAACCGCCTTTCCGATGATGAGTTGCTGAACCTCGGTCGCGCCTTCGTAGATGCGCAGCGAGCGGATGTCGCGGTACAGGCTTTCGACCTTGGTGCCGACCTTCACGCCCAGCCC
>JAQGNK010000194.1 GCA_028291905.1 Polaromonas sp. | reverse complement strand
CTCGATCAGGGTTGAAGCCGCAGCGGCTGTCTCGGGGAGCGTGACCGAGGTCACCGAAAAGAAGGTAGGCATGGCAAGGCAGTCAGAAAGAAAAAGAGACAGTGTTTTAACAGATGGGCCGGGCTTGACCGGCAAAAAACCCTGCTTCTGGCGTTTCTTGAACAAAAAATGCCTGCAGCGCAAGCATTGCCTGCGCAAGCAGCTATGAATTGCATAGCACTTGCAGTTTGCCAGCCCGCTGGCTTGAGGAATTGCGCAGGCTGTTGCGCTTCAGCCTACCGGGGTTGGAAGGCGATCAGCCCCATTCCCGCCAGGCTCACGGCAACGCCTGCCGCATCCCAGGGCGTGGGCCGAACCCCGTCCACAGCCCACAGCCAGGCCAGGGCAACCGCAATATAGACACCGCCGTAGGCGGCATAGACGCGGCCTGCGGCGGCGTCATGCAGGGTCAGCAACCAGGCGAACAACCCCAGGCTCAGGGCCGCCGGCAGCAGCAGCCAAACGGGGCCGCGCCTGGAGAGCCACAGATAGGGAAGGTAGCAGCCCACGATCTCGGCCAGGGCTGTCAACACATAAAGCGCGAATGTCCGCATGCGATCTCCTTGCGGCCGATGGTAAGCGGCGGCTGGCAGGGCTTCAAACAAGCAGCGTGCTGCAGTGCCGCAACCTAGAGCAAAAAGACCCTGACCTGCAATCACGGCATTCAAGACAGCCAGCAGCTTTACGCTCTTGAATCCATAGCTGCTGGCGCAGGCTCTACCTGCGCAGGAGGCCTGTTTGATGCAAAAAATACGCTCGCTGGTTAAAACGAAGGCGCCCTAGCAGCCTGGTGCTGCGGAAATTATCGGTTCAGGTATGAAGGCAGGAGCGCGCAAGGTCAACTCTCAAGTAAAAAGTAGCCATAGCGCAGGTGAATCATGCGAAAGCAGCTACTGTTTCCATAGCAATTTCACCCTGCCATGATCATTCATCAAGCCCAACCGCCGCCCAGCGCCCGGATCAGCCCGACGGTCGAGATGTATTGCGCCGCCCGCACCTGCAGCGCCTGGCGGCGGTTGGCCAGTTCGCTGCGCTGCGCATCGAGCAGCTCCAGCTGGCTAACCAGCCCGTTGCGGTAGCGCGAACCCGACAGCACGGTCGCCCGCGAGGCCGAGGCCACCGAGCGCGACTGCGCGTCCGACTGCTCGGCCAGCAGCCGCAGCGCCAGCAGCTGGTCCTCGACATCCCTGAAGGCGACCAGAACCTGCTCGCGGTACTGGGCCAGCGCAATGTCCATCTCGGCCGTGGCGTTCTGCACGCCGGCCTCGCGCCGGCCGCCATCGAACAGCGGCAGCGACAGCAGCGCGCCGATGCCCCAGCCGCGCATCGACATCTTGAACAGGTCGCCGATCTCGGGCGCCGCATAGCCGCCGCTGGCCGTCAGCGAGAAGGTCGGGAACCAGGCGGTCCTGGCCACGCCGACGCGGGCCTGCGCCGCCTGCATGGCGGTTTGCGCCGCCGCTACGTCGGGCCGGCGCTCCAGCACCGTGCTCGGCACGCCCGCCGGGATCACCGGCAGCGCCGTCGCCCATTCGGTGGGCGCCACCTGGAAGCTGGACGCGGCTTCGCCGACCAGCACCGCCAGCGCATGCTCCAGCGCGCCGCGCCGCAGGTCCAGCGCCAGCGCCTCGGATTCGGTGGCGGCAACTTCGGTGCGCACGCGGGCCACGTCCAGCTCGGCCACGTCGCCCTCGCGCAGGCGGATTTCGGTCAGGCGCAGCGTGTTGCGGTAGGCCTGCAGCGTGTCCCGCACCAACGTGCGCTCGGCGTCCAAGGCGCGCAGGTTCAGGTAGGTCTGAGCCACATCGGCCTGCACCAGGAGCTGCGTGCTCTGCAGCAGGGCCTCGCGGGCGCTGGCGTCGAGCAGCGCCGCATTCGACGCGCCCGCCAGCTTGCCGAACAAGTCAACCTCATACGACAGGCTGGCGGTGGCGCTGACGGTGGTGCGCGGCGCATTGCCGGCGGTGGCGTCGGTCTGGCGCACCGCGCCCGCGCCCAGGCCGGCCTGCACCGAACGGTCGGCGTTGGTGGAGCGCGCTATCGCCCTGGCCTGCGCCAGCCGGCCGGCGGCCACCTGCACGCTGCTGTTGTTGCGCGTGGCCTGGGCTGCCAGCTGGTCGAGCACCGGGTCGGCGAAGACCTTCCACCAGTCTTCCTGCATGACCGGCGAAGTGGCAAGGGCTTGCGCTGTCTGCAGGCTCTTGCCTTCCCGGAAAGCGGTGGGCGTTGCCGGCAGGCGCGATGTGTCGATGGCCGGGCTGCTGGCGCAACCGGCCAGCACCAGCGCGGCCAGCAGCGGCGTCAGCGCCCGGCGGGCCAGGCCGAACGTGGTTTGACGAAAACTCATGGGAATCACTCCTGAAATCTTGTTGATGCGTGGGCAGTGAAGGGCTGGCTTACTCATGCAGCTTCAGCGGCGCCGCGGGCTGCGGATGCAGGGAACCGCCGCCACCGCCTGACAGGCCGGCGGGCGCCTCCAGGTGCGGGATTTCCCCGTGCAGCTTGAGCGGGCGGTTGCCGGCCAGGCGGCGCAGCAGCACATAGAACACCGGCGTCAGGAACAAACCGAAGGCCGTCACGCCGATCATTCCCGAGAACACCGCAATGCCCATGGCCTGGCGCATCTCGGCGCCGGCGCCGGTGGACAGCACCAGCGGCAGCACGCCAATGATGAAGGCCAGCGAGGTCATCAAAATCGGGCGCAGGCGCAGCCGGCTGGCCTCAATCGCCGCCTGGATCGGGGTGCGGCCGGCAAACTCCAGCTCCCGCGCAAATTCGACGATCAGGATGGCATTCTTCGCCGACAGCCCGACCAGCACGATCAGCCCGATCTGGGTGAAGATGTTGTTGTCGCCCCCGGTGAGCTTGACGCCCAGCATGGCGGCGAACAGGCCCATCGGCACGATCAGGATGATGGCAATCGGCAGTGTCAGGCTTTCATACTGGGCGGCGAGCACCAAAAACACCAGCAGCAGCGCCAGCGGGAACACCAGCATGGCGGAGTTGCCGGCCAGGATCTCCTGGTAGGTCAGCTCGGTCCATTCGTAGCTCACGCCCTTGGGCAGCGTCTCGGCGGCGATGCGCTTGATGGCGTCCTGCGCCTGGCCCGACGAAAAGCCGGGGGCCGGGCCGCCGTTGATGTCGGCCGACAGGTAGCCGTTGTAGCGCATGGCGCGCTCCGGGCCGAAGCTCGAACTGACCTTCATCAGCGCCGACAGCGGCACCATCTCGCCCGAGGCCGAGCGCACCTTCAACAGGCCCACATCCTCGGCCCGCGCCCGGTACGGCGCGTCGGCCTGCACCCGCACGCTGTAGGTGCGGCCGAACTTGTTGAAGTCGTTGGCATACAGGCTGCCCAGGTAGATCTGCATGGTGTCGAAGATGTCGGTCACCGGCACGCCGAGCTGGCGCGCCTTGGTGCGGTCGATGTCGGCAAACAGCTGCGGCACGTTGACCTGCCAGCTGGTGAACATGCCGGCCAGCTCGGGCGTTTGGTAGGCCTTGGCCATGAAGGCTTTGACGGCGGCGTCCATGCCCTCGTAGCCGACCGAACCCCGGTCTTCGAGCTGCAGCTTGAAGCCGCCGGTGGTGCCCAGTCCCGCCACCGGCGGCGGCGGGAACATCACGATGAAGGCGTCCTGGATGCCGCCGAAGGCCTGGTTCAGCTGGCCGGC
>JAQGNK010000162.1 GCA_028291905.1 Polaromonas sp. | reverse complement strand
TCGGCAGGCACGGATCACGGTGTAAAAAAAATTAACCCAATCGACACTTTGCAAAATCCGCCCGATCTGCTGATGTGCGGGCATTGGCCTACAGCCATCTCGCCCCCATCCGACGCCTGCCGCCAGGGCCTCGCGGCACACTCTGGTATCCCCTGCCCGTGGGGCCGTGGCACACTGGGCTTGGCTGCTTTTGCGCAGTTTTTCGCTTTTTCGCCCCCTTTCATTACCTCAAGGAGTTTTCCCATGCTGCCCAATAAAGAAGGACAACACGTCCCGCAAGCCACCTTCAAGACCCGCCAGAACGACAAATGGGTCGAAGTCACCACGGCGGAGCTGTTCGATGGCAAGACCGTCGTGGTGTTCTCGCTGCCCGGCGCCTACACGCCGACCTGCTCATCGACCCACCTGCCGCGCTACAACGAGCTGGCGGGCACCTTCAAGGCCAATGGCGTCGATGACGTGGTCTGCATCTCGGTCAACGACGCCTTCGTGATGAACGAATGGGGCCAGTCGCAGGAAGCCGAGAACCTCACCCTGATCCCGGACGGCAACGGCGAGTTCACCGAAGGCATGGGCCTGCTAGTGGACAAGAGCAACCTGGGCTTCGGCAAGCGCTCATGGCGCTACTCGATGCTGGTGAAGAACGGCATCATCGACAAGATGTTCATTGAGCCGGAAAAGGAAGGCGATCCGTTTGAAGTCTCGGACGCCGACACGATGCTGAAATACATCGTGCCCAACGCCAAGGCGCCCGAGCCGATCACGGTCTTCACCAAGCCCGGCTGTCCGTTTTGCGCCAAGGCCAAGTCGCTGCTGCGGGAAGCCGGCCTGCGCTATGAGGAAATCTCGCTGGGCAACGGCATCAGCACCCGCACGCTGTACGCGGTGGCCGGCGCCGGCACCGCGCCGCAGGTATTCGTCGGCGGCCAGAAAATCGGCGGCTCCGAGCAGCTCGAAACCTGGCTGGCCCAGCGCGCTTGAGTCACCAGGAAGCGTCCTTTGGCGAAGGCATACCCGGCTCCGTGGTGCCCAAGCTGAAGCGAACTTGTCTTGTCTAGCCCGCCAGTCAGTCAGTTTTGCATTAAATATGCCTTTTGCGCAGGCATAGCCTGCGCAAAAGGCTATAAATTCAGTAGCAAAATTCAGCTGACGGGCTGACGGGCTGACGGGCTGACGGCTCGCTCGTCAGGCCTAGGAAAACTTTCGCCGCGCATCGAGCGCCAGCCCGGCGCCGATGCTGCCGAACAGGTCGCCCTCGACGCAGCGCGCCTGCGGTGTCAGCGCCAGCACACGCTGCCGCAGCAGCGGCACGCCGCTGGAGCCGCCGGTGAAGAACACCGTGTCGATCCCGCTTGCCGTGACACCGGCATCCAGCAGCAGCCGCGACACCGACTGCTCCACCGACACCACCAGCCCGTCAATCGCCCGGTCCAGCTCGGCCCGGTGCAGGGTCATGCTCAAGCCGGCGGCAATCCGGTCCAGGTCGATCTGCGCTGCATCGGCGTCCGACAGGGCGATCTTGGCCGCTTCAACCTGCAGCGCCAGCCAATGCCCGGCGCGCTCGCGGACCACGCTTTGCAAGCGTTCGATCCTGGGCCTGTCGGCGGCGTCCCGGTGCAGCTCGGCCAGTTGCGCCCAGGCTTTTTTGGTGTAGGCCTGGTTGATGGTGTGCCAGGTGGCCAGGTTGAAGTACGGCGACGAGGGCATTTCGCGCCCGTTCTTCATCAGGCTGCCCAGCCCCAGCATCGGCATCATGCTGGCCAGGCTGAGCGCCCGGTCGAAGTCGGTGCCGCCGATGTGCACGCCGCCGCTGGCCAGGATGTCGCCATGACGCTCGGTTCGGCGGGTGCGCTCGGGGCCGACGCGAATCAGGGTGAAGTCGGAGGTGCCGCCGCCGATATCGACCACCAGCACCAGCTCTTCGCGCGTGATCTGCGACTCGTAATCGAAGGCGGCGGCGATCGGCTCGTACTGGAAGGCAATCTCGCGCAGACCGGCATGGCGGGCAATGTCTTCGAGCGTGTCCTGGGCGCGCCGGTCGGCCACCGGGTCGTCATCGACAAAAAACACCGGCCGCCCCAGCACGGCGCGGGTGAATGGCTGGCCGGCGGCCACTTCGGCGCGCCGCTTGAGTTCGCCGATGAACTGCGCCAGCAGCAGCCTGAACGGCACGGCGCGGCCGGCCACTTCAGTGTGCTCATCCATCATCGAGGTGCCGAGCAAGCTCTTGAGCGAGCGCATCAGCCGGCCTTCATGGCCATCGAGGTAGTCGGCCAGCGCGGCCCGGCCATAGCTGACGTGGGCATCCTCGGCATGGAAAAAGATCACCGACGGCAAGGTCAGCTTGCCGTCTTCGAGCGGCAGCAGGCTGCCCTGCCCCGGACGGCTCCAGCCGGCGGTGGAGTTGGAGGTGCCGAAGTCAATGCCGCAGGCGCTGGCTGGTTTTGCAGAAGCGCCGGTCATGGCCCGGACGGCTTGACGAACCCCTTGTCGGCCCAGGCGATGGCGCTGGCGCGGCTGAGCTTGAAGGACGGCGCCACCCGAACCTCGGCCAGCAGCTCGCCCGCCTCGTCGTGGGCGCTCAGCAGCGCATGGGGATGGTCTTCGTCGGGAACGATGTCGAGCGACACCGTGATGCGGCCCGCATCCGCCGTCACCGTGATGCTTTGATGCAGCGTGGCATGGAGCTGCTGCTCATGGCGGCGGACAAATTCGGCGGCTGTCTTCACCAGCGTGTTGAAGGCATTGATGTCCAGCGGCTTGGGGTTTTTCTTGTCGCGCCCCATGGTCCAGGGGCCCACCAGCGCGGGCTCGGGCTCGCCGTCCTTGATCATCGCCACGGCCCAGCCGTCGTCGTCTTCATTCTTGATGACCCTGGCGGTCCAGCCGTCGCCGGTCCACAGGCGCGGTTCCTGGATTTTGGGCTGGTCGGCGAAGGAGGAGGCATCTGCCGGGTCGGGCGTGGGTTGGGGGGAATCAGTCAAGGCTAGGTCACTCGGGTGAGAAATCGCGCCTGGAAGGCGCTGTACGATGGGAGGCGGATTTTACTGTTGCCCGCTTGTGGCGCAGGGCAAAAACACGCAGCGGCTGCGGCACTGGCGGCCAGCAGCCTTGGCGGCGACATGATTTTTATATAAAAAATGCCGCTTGCGCTTGTGCCACCTGCGCAGCCAGCTACTTATTCAATAGCAAAAAGCGTTGTCACAATAGGGCGGAGCGGGCCTTGAATCTGCCCGTTCAGGCGCTCAGAGTACTTTCACAGCCATCCGAAGAATAGAAAAATTCCATAAAGCCACTCGCCTGGGCGAAAGTCTTTACTTATTTATCTTGTTTATAAATTACTGTTTTTGTCAGTTTTTGTGATGCTGGCTGGCAGGCTAAAAGGTTGTGGATCAGCCAGCAAACAGCTGCCGCCAAACGCTGCCTCAACCCTCATGCACCACCTGCTTATCCCAAGCGACGAGATGACCTTGCAGGTCATGTGCGCATGGCAGTCAAATAATGAAATAAATGTTTATTTATAAATTTTTATTTAAATTTTAATAAAAACAACCGCTTACTTCCATGTTGCATTGCACGAATAACCTCCATGGGCTACCCCAAATCGGTTACCCGTTCAGGCAATGCTTTTTAGCATGCTTGAACTAAAAAACATGCAAGTCCTCCATGAAACTCCCGGCCCATCCCTTCTCTTGCAGCCAACCGCCTGCCCTGATGCACACCTTGCGCGGCACCCTTTTCGCCTTGACAACCGCCACGGCACTGACGACAGCTTTTGCAGCGACTGAACTCGGCAACAGCGCACAGCAGCAGGCCCGGCAACGCAGCCAGCCAGCCCAGGGCGCCGGCGCGACAGCAGCGCCCGCCCCGACTGCCCTGGCGGCAACGGCAGGGCGAGTGGTGCCCACGCCGCTTTACGGCGTGACAATCGATGACATCAGCAACCTTCCCGGCATCACCCAGTCGCTTGAAAAACTGGCGAAAAAACCCACCACGCGCATCGTGTTCGACGAGGAAGTTCCCCCAAGCTACTACCGCAATGCAGCGGTGGCCATCAACAAGGTGAGCTACGTGATGGGCGAAATCCTTGACTCCTACTATGTCAACACCGTCACGGTCCCAGGCTACCTGGACCGCACCAGGCAGTACCTGAGCGCGCTCGGCGATGTGGTGGACATCTGGGAAATCGGCAATGAAATCAATGGCGAATGGCTGGGCAGCAATGCCGATGTCGTGGCCAAGATGAACGGCGCCTACGACCTCACCAAGGCCCAGGGCAAAACGGCGGCGCTGACGCTCTACTACAACCAGGACTGCTGGGAGCGGCCTGCCAACGAGATGTTCACCTGGGCCAACGCAAATGTTCCCTACCGCATGAAGCAGGGACTGGACTATGTGTTCATCAGCTACTACGAGGAAGACTGCAACAACCTCAAACCCGACTGGCAGGCGGTGTTCACCCGGCTGTCGGCCATGTTTCCGAATTCAAAGATCGGCTTCGGCGAAATCGGCACGTCCCGCAAGCTCAAGAAACCCGACTACCTGACCCGCTACTACACGATGAAGATCACCGCCCCGCGCTATGTGGGCGGCCACTTCTGGTGGTACTACCGCCAGGACATGGTGCCCTACACCAAAGGGCTGTGGAACACGCTGAACCAGGCCATCTCCAGCCCCTGAACCGGCCTTAGGCCCCACCGTTGCCTCGGTTGCCATTCAGCCGCAGCCGCAATGACACAGGGCGCAGCGGTGCCAGCCTCGCCCGATGGCGGCAGGCCCTGCCCCAAGCAAACCACTTCCCAGTCCCGTGAAGCCCGTTTTCGCAGGAGCTGCTGCGCGCTGACTTCACGGCTTTTCGTTGCCGTTTCAAGGAGACAACCATGGATGCCGCCCTCAATCAGATAGAAGCGCAAGGCAAGGTGATGTGGGTCGCGCCCGCGCCCTCGAAGTCATTGTCCGAGACCCATGCCGCGCTGGTCACGTCCAGTACCACCTTCACCAATGACGTGAACTACCGGGGCGCGACCCGGACCGTCAGGCAGCTCAGGCAGAACAACCCGGCCAATGCCTGGGAAGTGTCATGGCTGATCTGGAACTTCAGGGACAACACCCACTTTTACTATGTCGTCCTGAAGCCCGGCGGCTGGGAACTGGGCAAGGCAGACCCGGCGTATCCGGGGGCGCAGCGGTTTCTTGCCACTGGCACCAACCTCAAATTCCCGGTCGGTTCGTGGAACACGTTTGAAATCGTGCATGACCAGTCGGCGGCCACCATGACGGTGAAGGTGAACGGCGCGCAGCTGGTGTCCTTCACCGACAGGGAACGGCCTTATCTGTCGGGCAAGGTGGGGTTTTATGCGGAGGACTCGGAAGTCGAGCTGGACGGCGTGGCCGGCAACATCAACGACAACTTCGAGAGCCACGGCGTCCAGAACTTTTCTGAGGGCCAGTACCTGGGCGCATGGCAGGTCAATTTCCTGGGCTACGGCGGCGGCGGCATACGAAGCCTGACCAGCGGCGCAGGCGCCACGCCGCCTGTTGCCGCGCCCACCACCGAACCGATTTCCACCACATCGCCTTTTCGCAGAAAGCCATGGAGCAGGAATTACGGCCGGTAGCGCAAAATCCCCTGGCTTTCAATCATGGCGCTTGCGAGCGCTGACAGCTTTACTACTGAATTGATAGCTGCTTGCGCAGGCATTACCTGCGCCAGAGGCCTATTTGATGCCAAAAAGCTGTTGGCCGGTCAAAACGAATGCGCGCCAGGCTCAGGCGACGATTTCAAAATAAGCCTCCTCCAGGTAGCGGTGCGGGCCAAACGCAGCGATGACGGCGGCTGACTCCGCCGCCTGCCACTGGTCGAATATCTGCTGCTGCGCGCTGGTCAGCACGTCGGGGCCGGGTGCCTCGCCGTAGGTGGCAATGATCTGGCGGCAGGCCAGGTAAACCGGCAGCACCAGCTCGGCATCGCCCAGGGCGCTGTCGAGCGCGTTCCTGAAGCGCTGCTCGGCCGCCTGGCGCTCCTGGGCCGAAGCGTCATCGAATGAATACAGTTTGAGCGTGTAACTCATGGGCTGGCTTTTCCTTCCTTCATTTTCAAATCAAGGCCCTGCGCCAGTGCAATACGCCGGCGCAGGCGGGCAGCCTCTGGCGCATCGCCGGCCTGCTCGGCCCGCTGCAGCTGCACGCCCAGCCAGGCCAGCAGCGGACGCCGCCAGCCCTGGCTGGAGGCGGTGTCGATGGCCTGGGCAATCACCGGCGGGCTCGCCTGCCCGGTCTGCAGCAGCACGCCGGCCGCCAGCAGCTGCGACAGCGGATCGGCAATGCCCTTGAGCGCCTCGGCATTTCCACCGGCGGCGCCGCGCTGGGCCGGCGGCAGCAAGGCCATGTCCTGCGGCTGCGCCTGGCCGCGCAGGTAGTCGGCATAGGCGCGCTGGGCCGGTGTGGCGTCCTGCCTGAGCGCTTCAAAGCCCGCGCAGGGCTCGAACACCAGGCTGGCGACGCGGGCGGCGCAGTGCAGCAGTTCGGCCGTGGCCAGCAGGTCGGCCCGGCCGGTGCGCGACAGCTGGCCGCGCGCCCGCGCCAGTTCGGCGGCCTCGACCCGGCTGTTGCCTTCCAGGTAGGCCGCGACTGAGCGCTCCATCGAATCCTTGGCATCGACCTGCCAGTCGGGCGGCTTTGGGCTGGTGCCGCAGGCGGCCAGCAACAGGCCAAGAAGCATGGGAGCTATGGGTTTCATGGGGGCAGGCAGGAAATTTTTCACGGCAGCTTCATCTCCGCGTCACGGGCAAACGGCCATTTGCGGTTGATCTCCCGCACCAGCCCCTCGACTTTGCGCAGGCTGGCCTCGACCTCGCCGCGCAGGGCGCCCAGGTCGGAGGTGGCGTCTTTCGCATTGCCGGCGATGGCCTGCGCATCGACCAAAATGGCATCGACCTTCTTCAGGTTCAATCTCGCCTCGCCCAGCATGGCGTTGAGCTGCACCACGGTGGCGCGGGTTTCGGGCAGCACGCCCTTGTCGCCGAACACCTGCGTGTCGGCCTTGGCAGCCATGCCGTCGAGCCGGGCCAGCAGGGAATTGGTGCGGTCCAGCGTGGCGGCAATTTTTTTGGCTTCGGTTTCGCTGCCCAGCAGCACCGTGAGCGCGCCGCCGGGCCCGTTGAGCCGGCCGGTCAGCGCCTGCAGGTTGGCCAGGCTGGCGCCGACCGCGCCTGTGCTGCCGGTCAGGTTGTTCAGGTTTTCAATCAGGTCCTTGGCAGCGGCAATGACTTTCGGAATCTCGGCGCTGGCATCGCCCTGCAGCACGGTCCTCACGGCGCCCTCGGGCAGCGGCGG
>JAQGNK010000138.1 GCA_028291905.1 Polaromonas sp. | reverse complement strand
AAGGACGGGCAGGTCACGCGCGGCTGGATCGGCGTGGAGCCGCAGGAGCTCAATGCCGAACTGGTGGAGGCCTTCAAGCTCAAGCCGGAGGCGGCCAGGGCCGGCGGCGTCATCATCACCGGCGTGCTGCAGAATGGCCCGGCTGCGAAGGCCGGCATTCGGCCCGGCGACGTGATCACGGCGGTCGATGGCCAGCCAGTCGGCAATGTGAGCCAGTTGCTCACGGCAGTGGCCGCGCTCAAGCCCGGCACGCCCTCCCCGCTGACAGTGCTGCGGGGCGATGGCCAGGTCGAGATTCCAGTGACGCCCGGCAGGCGCCAGCGCCCCAAAGCGGCGCAGCGCTGAAGAAAACCCATCAAAACCTGATACCGGGCCCGGTTTTTCATCAAATCAGGTACTAGCGCATTCAGTGTCTGCGCTAGCAGCTATTATTTCCATAGCAAATGAGACCGCGACAGCTGGCGTCCTGCAGCCTGTGAGCCTGCCAAGGTTGCCCGCCCAACGGCTTCAGGTCGTCAGGACTTGGCAACTTCGGTATCGGTATCGGGCGCCTGGGTCTGCTTGATGAACACCTGCGCGGCCAGGATGCCCACTTCGTACAGCCCGCCGACCACGCCCAGCAGCATGATCATCGAACCGGCATCGGGCGGGGTGACCAGCGCCGTGCCGACAGCGGCAGCCACCCAGAAGTAACCCCGGTATTCGCGCAGCTGGGCCACGCTGAGCACGCCCATGCGAACCAGCAGAATGACGGCAATCGGCACCTCAAACGCCAGCCCGAACGCCAGGAACATGCCGAGCACGAAATTCAGGTATTCCTCGATGTCAGGCGCGGCGGTGATCGACTTGGGCGCAAAGCTCTGGATGAAATGGAACACCTGGCCAAAGACCACGTAATAGCAAAATGCCACGCCGAAGAAAAACAGCAGCGTGCTCGATACCACCAGCGGCATGACAAGCTTTTTTTCATGCGAATAAAGTCCCGGAGCCACGAAGGCCCAGACCTGGTAAAGCACCACTGGCAGCGCAATCATGAAGGCAGCCATGAACAATATCTTGATCGGCACCACGAAGGGCGAAATCACGTTGGTGGCGATCAGGGTCGCGCCCTTGGGCAAGCTGGCAATCAGGGGCGCGGCCATCAGGTCATACAAGGCACCAGGCCCCGGAAAAAATGCCAGCACGGCGGCCGCAATGCCAATCGCGATCACGGCCTTGATCATCCGGTCGCGCAACTCCATGAGATGCTGGACAAAGGGCTGCTCGGTGCCTGCGAGTTCGTCAGGCTTGTCGCCGCCGGTGGAATTGGGATCGCTCATGGAGGAAGTCTGCGCCGGGTAGATTGCGCCGGTGGGGGCGCAAGGGGAAATTCAGGGAAAATGCTCAGGTCTTGCGGCTGGGCTGCGGGCGAAAGCGGGCGACCCTGGCGGCGCCGGACTGGGCTTTGGTGCGCACGCCGGAGCGGGCCTTGAACCACTGGGGCGTGGCGCCGCGCTTGAGCCGCCACTTCTTTTTAGGATGGCGGTATTCGGGAAACACCTCGAATCCGGGCTGCACGTCGGCCGACAGGGAGTCGGCGGTGGTTTCATTGGCCCATGATTTCTCGAAATCGCTGGTACCCGTGCGGATCGAGCTTTCCACGTCGCGGGCGGCCCCTTCGACGCTTTCCTTCATTTTCTTGAACTCGTCGAGTTCCATGGAACGGTTGACTTCCTGTTTCACATCAGCGACATAGCGCTGCGCCTTGCCCAGCAGGGTGCCGACGGTGCGGGCCACGCGCGGCAGCTTTTCAGGGCCGATGACAATCAGCGCCACGGCGCCGATCAGCGCCATCTTGGAAATGCCGAGGTCGATCACGGGCGCCTAAAGGAAGAAAGAAGATTCAGCACAGCGGGCATGGCGAGCAGATCAGGACTTTTGCCGCGCTTCGACATCGATGGTGTTGCGCTCGACCTTGTCGGCGGCCCGTGCATTGGCCTGGGCCTGTGCATTGGTCACTTGGCTGGGCGGCACCACCGGTGTGTCATCAGCTGGCGATTGGCCGCCGTCCTTCATGCCATCCTTGAAGCCCTTGACCGCGCCGCCGAGGTCGCCGCCCATGTTCCTGAGCTTCTTGGTGCCGAACACCATCACCACGATCAACAGCACGATCAGCCAGTGCCAGATTGAAAAACTACCCATGTCCTGCTCCTAATTTGTAACAGCCAGCTGGCTGATATGTTTACAACGCTGCCCGATTCTAAGGGCCTTGGATGTCAGTTCCTATGACCCTGCGCGCCTGCAGGGTAGTTATGACTCCACGCGCCCTTCAGGGTTCCCCGAGGCGCTTGGCACAACGCCTCAGCCCCTGAGCCACGGGCGCGGCCCGCCCATCACATGCATATGCAGGTGATGCACTTCCTGTCCGCCTTCAGCGCCGGTATTGATCACGGTCCGAAAACCGCCTTCGGGGTAGGGGTTGCAGCCCTGCTCCAGCGCCAGCCGGGGCGCCAGCAGCGTCATTCGCCCCAGGATGGCGGCATGCTCGGGGCCGGCCTGCGCCAGCGAGTCGATGTGCAGCTTGGGAATCAGCAGGAAATGGACCGGCGCCGCTGGATGAATGTCGTGAAAGGCGAACAGTTCGTCGTCTTCATAGACCTTGCGGCTGGGAATGGCGCCGGCGGCAATCTTGCAGAACAGGCAGTTGTCCGGATGGCTCATGCGGCCTCCACGGCGCGGCCGGCGTTCATGCGCACCATGCCCTTGACGATGCGGTAGAGAAACCAGATGGAAATCAAGCCCCAGGCGATCATGCCCGGAATGATGAACAGCAGCCAGAGCCAGGACGTCAGCAGGTACAAGATGCCGGCCCAGAGCACCGAGCTGATGCGCCAGCTGAAGTGCGACGCCTGCCAGGTGTTGGTGGCATCGCTGCGCTTGACCAGGTCAATCACCAAAGCCACGATCAGCAGGGCAATCGACACCTGGGCGCCCGGCAAAATGGCGGCCACCGCGACCACCAGATGCAGGAGGTAGCTGATCCAGCCCCAGGTCTTGAGGCCTTCGTCGGGTTCTATCGTCACGATGTCATTATTCATGATGCTCCCTTTCAGTCTTGGGTGGCTTCGCGCTGCTGCGCCTTGCGAAGCGATTTTTCCTCGATGCCGCTGGTGCCTTCGCGGCGCTCCAGCTCGGCCAGCACATCCGACGGCTTCAAGCCATAGTGCGCCAGCGCAATCAGGCTGTGAAACCACAAATCGGCCACCTCGCCGACCAGCTTTCCCTTGAGCTCGGGCGTGCTGCCACCCCAGTCAATGTCCTTGGCGGCCATCACGGTTTCGGTGGCTTCCTCGCCAATCTTCTTCAGGAAGGCATCCGGGCCTTTATGCAGCAGGCGCGCCACATAACTTGTTTCGGCGTCGCCGCCGGCTGCGGGCTTGCGGCTTTCGATGATCTGCGCCAGGCGCTCAAGGGTGTCGGTGGAATTCATGGTGGTGCTGGGGCTGCGGGCTATTTATAGATGCTGCCGGGGTCTTTCAAGACCGGCTCGGTGACGACCCACTGGCCGTCCCGGTACAGGCTGAAAAAGCAGCTGTGGCGGCCGGTGTGGCAGGCTATTCCAGGCTGGTCGGACGCTTGGCCCAGCTGCGTGACCTTGAGCAGCACCACATCGCTGTCGCAGTCGAGCCGGATTTCATGCACCGTCTGCAAGTGGCCTGACTCCTCGCCCTTGTGCCAAAGCCGCCCGCGCGAGCGGCTGAAATACACAGCCTGGCCGAGTTCTGCGGTTTTTTGCAGGGCCTCGCGGTTCATCCAGGCGAACATCAGCACGTCGCCGCTGGCGGCTTCCTGCGCAATCACGGGCACCAGGCCCTTGTCGTCCCA
>JAQGNK010000088.1 GCA_028291905.1 Polaromonas sp. | reverse complement strand
TGGCCGTGTCCAAGCCCCGCGTCGTGATGAAGGACGTGAACGGCGAAAAGCACGAGCCCATCGAACTGGTGACCGCCGACATTGAAGAGCAGCATCAGGGCGGCGTAATGCAGGCGCTGGGCGAGCGCAAGGGCGAGCTGGTGAACATGGACCCGGACGGCCGTGGCCGCGTGCGCCTCGAATACCGCATTCCGGCGCGTGGCCTGATCGGTTTCACCAACGAATTCCTGAACCTGACGCGCGGCTCCGGCCTGATTGCCAATATTTTCGACTGCTACGAGCCGCACAAGGGCGACATCGGCGGGCGCAAGAACGGCGTGTTGATTTCGATGGATGCGGGTGAAATCTTCACCTACGCCCTGGGCAAGCTGGACGACCGTGGCCGCATGTTCGTCAAGGCTAACGATCCAGTGTACGAAGGCATGATCGTTGGCATCCACAGCCGCGACAACGACCTGGTCGTCAACGCCACCCGTACCAAGCAGCTGACCAACTTCCGCGTCAGCGGCAAGGAAGACGCGATCAAGATCACGCCGCCGATTGAATGCACGCTGGAATACGGCGTCGAGTTCATCGAGGACGACGAATTGGTCGAGATCACGCCCAAGTCGATCCGCCTGCGCAAGCGCCACTTGACCGAGAGCGAGCGCAAGCGCGCTGGCAGGTAAAAGCCCCCCACGCTCCCCACTTCGTGTGGTTCGCAGCCCCCCCCCAAGAGGGCGCTGCGCCTGCGGCCCGGCAAAGCCGGTTCCGCGGCCCCTGCTGGTGGATGCGGGGAGGGGAAGCCTTAGCTCACCGCGGAGGTGAGCACTGGAAGCCGGGCCGTTGTACGCAAAAAGCGTCAGCGGCCTTTTTTGTATCGCTACAGGGGTTTTGATGAAATTGACGCATTCCCGCGCGGTTGCCTTGATGCTGCTGATCACGCTGATGTGGTCGATGGCCGGGGTGGTGACGCGGCAGTTGGAGGCAGCGCGCAGTTTCGAAGTGACATTCTGGCGCAGCTTTTTTACTGCGCTCTCGCTGTTGGTGATCCTGCCATTTTTCCAGGGAAGGGTGGTCTTCTCCAGAATTCGCCATGGCGGGATGGCTTTGTGGCTGTCTGGCGCCTGCTGGAGCGTGATGTTTACCGCCTTCATGGTGGCCCTGACGCTGACGACGGTGGCGAATGTGCTGGTGACGATGGCGCTGGGCCCGTTTATCACTGCGCTGATGGCGCGCCTGTTCATCGGCCACCGCATTCCTGCACGCACCTGGGCGGCCATTGCGCTCGCCAGTGCCGGCATTGCCTGGATGTATGGCGGCCAGGTGGACCTGCGCAGCCAGCTGGCAGGCACGCTGGTGGCGTTGATGGTGCCGCTGGCGGGCTCCTGCAACTGGACCGTGGTGCAGCACAGCCGAGCCCATGGCAAGAACATCGATCTGGTACCGTCTGTGCTGGTCGGCGCGGTGATCTCGGCGCTGGCGACGCTGCCGCTGGCTTTTCCGTTTTCGGCCACCCCGCATGACATCGGCCTGCTGGCGGTGCTGGGCCTGTTCCAGTTGGCCATTCCCTGTGTGCTGGCGGTGTTGTGCGCCAGCGTGCTCAAGGCCCCGGAGATTGCCTTGCTGGCCTTGCTGGAAGTGATTTTTGGTATCTTGCTGGCCTGGGTGGGGGCCGGCGAGGTGCCGGGTGCCAGCGTGCTGACCGGCGGTTCGCTGGTGATTGGCGCGCTGGTGGTGAATGAACTGATTGGATGGAGACAAAGAGCATGACTGAAGAATCAGCGGTGGCAAGCGCCCAGCACATCAATCCGGCCGGCGACGTGCTGGCCGAGCGGCGCGGCAGCGCCGGACTCATCACCCTGAACCGGCCCAAGGCGCTCAATGCCCTGTCGCTGGAGATGGTGCGCGAGTTACTGCGCATCCTGCGGGCCTGGCGCGACGATCCGGAGGTTCTGGTGGTCGCGATTCGCGGCACCAACAAGACCGGCCGGCCCGGGACGCCGGAAAGCCTGTTCGGAGGTTTCTGCGCCGGGGGCGACATCCGGTTTTTCCATCAGGCGGCCCTGGCGGGTGATTCAGCGCTGGAAGATTTCTTCACCGAGGAATACACCCTCAACCATCTGATCCACACCTATCCGAAGCCCTACATTGCCTTCATGGACGGCGTGGTGATGGGCGGCGGCATGGGCCTGAGCCAGGGCGCACGGCTGCGCATTGTGACCGAGCGCACCAAGATGGCGATGCCGGAAACCAATATCGGGCTGTTTCCCGACGTGGGCGGCGGCTACTTCCTGAGCCGCTGCCCCGGCCATGTCGGCGAATACTTGGCGCTGACCGGTGAAGTCATCGGTGCCGATAACGCCTTGGGCTATGGTTTAGCGGATATCAAGCTTGAGGCGGCCAGCCTGCCTGCGCTATGGGCCGAACTTGGTGAACACAACTTTGAATCGGCTGCGCAAGCCGATCAATGGATTGCTACTAAATTAATAGCTGATGGCGCAGGAAATATCTGTGCTACAGGCCGAATCGATGCCTATTTTTCATTGCTGCGCGTCAAGCACATCGTGGATGCACTGGAAAAGTCTGAAGACCCCTGGGCGCTGAAAACCGCTGCCAACCTGCGCAAGCGCTCGCCGCTAATGCTGCATGTGGTGCTGGAGCAGATTCGCCGTGCGCGCAGCATGAGCCTGGCGGACGACTTGCGCATGGAGCGCGATATGGTGCATCAGTGCTTTCACCTGCGGCCCGGTGCCGAGAGTGAAACCGTCGAGGGCATTCGTGCGCTGGCGGTGGATAAGGACTACAAGCCGCAATGGAAGCCGGTTCGGATCGAGGACGTGAAACCGGGGATGGCCGATGCGTTTTTCGTCAGCCCGTGGACGGCACAAACGCATCCGCTGCGCGATCTCTGAGGCGCACTAGCCCTGGCTTGTCATCAAGCCATTGAATGGGCCAAGAGATTTTGCTACTGAATTGGTAGCTGCTGGCGCTTGCTGTTCCTGCGCTAGAGGCGATTTCGATGCTCGAAAGCAGTTTGCTGACTAAAACCAATGCACTGCGACAGTTGCCGGTTCAGCGGTTTCTGGACTTCATCGCCCGGTCCACCTCGCGCTTGCCTTCACGGTCCTTGATGGTGTCGCGCTTGTCATGCTCGGCCTTGCCCTTGGCCAGGCCGATCTCGCACTTCACCTTGCCGGCTTTCCAGTGCATGTTCAGCGGAACCAGCGTGAAGCCTTTCTGGTCGATCTTGCCAATCAGGCGGCGGATTTCCTCCTTGTGCATCAGCAGTTTCTTGGTGCGCACGGCATCGGGCCGGATATGGGTCGAGGCCGTGCCCAGCGGATTGATCTGGCAGCCGATGATGAAGAGTTCGCCATTGCGAATGACCACATAACCGTCGGTGAGCTGCACCTTGCCTTCACGCACTGATTTGACTTCCCAGCCTTCGAGAACCATGCCAGCCTCAAAGCGCTCTTCGATGTGGTAGTTGAAGGTGGCCTTCTTGTTGTCGGCGATGCGTATCGCTGCGGCGGCGGCCTTAGGGGACAGATTGGCGGCAGGTTTTCCCGTGGCTTTTCCAGAGGATGCGGCGGCTGGTTTTTTGGAGGAGGATGCTTCTTTGGTGGCCATGGTCAAGATAGTGGAACGAAGGGAAG
>JAQGNK010000057.1 GCA_028291905.1 Polaromonas sp. | reverse complement strand
CCAAGTAATCAACGGCTCCGAGGGCATAAGCTTCTTCGATCGGAAACGCCCTAGGGTCCGCGCCGGTCACGAAAATGATGGGTGTGGATTTGGAGCGCTCGTGCTCGCGAATGCGTCTAGCAAGCTCGAAGCCGCTGATGCCGGGCATGTGCAAGTCAAGCACGACGACGGAAAAATCAATAGCTTCAATTTTACTCAAGGCTTCGTGCGCACCACTGGCCAGCACAAGGTCAACGCCGGGTCCTGCCAAAAGCGCTTGAAGCAGCTCAAGATTGTCCGGCTCGTTATCGACAAGCAAAATACTGATGGGACTGCCAGTCATCGAAATTTCCCTGTTTCGCCGTACAGGCATGGGGTGAGCTGTATCGACTTCAGCAAGACGGCAGCAACGCTCTTTGCAGGGCAGCGCAGCTGCCGGATGGGGTTGCGCTTTGTCATACTTGGGTGTTCCTACTTTCCAAAGTAGCGCGGCGCAAATTTAACTAGCGCCATGCCTAGGCAGCGCTTTGCTGGTGGCTCGGGAACCATTTCAAGAGGACCAGCGCCGTAAGC
Organism: Polaromonas sp.; assembly: GCA_028291905.1. GTDB lineage: Bacteria > Pseudomonadota > Gammaproteobacteria > Burkholderiales > Burkholderiaceae_C > Polaromonas. The sequence goes on along the minus strand of JAQGNK010000057.1, from coordinate 6,113 downwards.
TGGCTGACCAGCAGCCTGCGCACCAAGCTGAACGTGATGCATGCGCTGCCATTGACCACTTAAAGAGCCGCTTGCGGAAAATTGCTGAAATGGGCGGGAGTCTCTAGGAAGCCCGTGGCGCCCAGCTCGAATGCATGCAGTGAATGGTGTTCGACGGCCATGGCTGATCAGGTGGAGGCACCTGCTAGCGCCTTGCGCGATCAGGTCAGTAGATAAGTCGCCCAGCAGGTCGTGCACATTGACGCGGCGCATGTTTGCATCAATATCGATGAGCGCTATGCGCACCGGGCGGCACACTTGTCTGATCAAGAAGCCCGACCAGAGCTGTTGGGTACCCTGACGCGAGGCGCCCCAGATCAAAAGGTGCGCTAGACCGCGGGATGCGCGTGAAATTTTCAATGGAAAAAGCACTTTCAAAAGTTGAATTGATAGTAGTGCTATATTTTTTGCTAAAACCACTTAAAGTAATTATTATCATATTTTGTATGAAAAATTGCTTTAAGAATGCAATGAATGCTGAACTGGAGCAGTTTTTGCGGGTTCAGTAGGAAACAGTTGCGCCAGGCGCCCAAGTCATACCTTATGTGAGGCACGGTAGCGCCCGCAAAGGCCGGACCGGAGGCACCATGCCAGCGCCTTATCCCAATCCGACAATTGGTCAGTAGCAGGGGTATGTCCCGTAACACTCTGCTTCTGCAGGCTGCCAAGGAAGATTCATCGTTAAGCACACATTGCCTTAAATGCACCTGCGCAATGTCAGGGAAGCCCTTGAAAGGCATCTGCCATGAGTTCTGGAATCGATTCCGTCATCCCTGCAGTTGAGTTGTGCCCAGCTTCCCAAAAAATGCTCGAACTTCGGGATGAAGTGCTGGCGCAGTGGAGCCAGAGTGTTCGCAGCGATATCGAGCAACCCAAGAGCCTCAAAGAGCCCATTCTCATCAACACCTTGCCAGCGTTCTACGCCAACTTGGCCGAGGCGCTCACCCTAAGCTACCCACGAACAGACGCCATCGCCGGCACCACCCTGGCGACCGAGCATGGCGGTGAACGCGCCCGGCTGACGAGCTACAACCCGCAGGGGATCGTCGCCGAGTACCAACTGCTCAAAAGCGCGCTGCTGGACGTCATGGAGCGTCATTGCGTGAGCTTTGACAATGCGCAGCTGCAGGTCATCAACGCCTTGATCGAAGGGGCCATCCGGCAAAGCGTCACGGCCTACGTGGTGGCCGCGCTGCGCGAGCAGATCATCTCGTCTCTGATGCACGACTTCAGAAGTCCGCTGAGTGTAGTCAGTGTGGCGGCCGAGCTAATCCGGCGCACGACTGATTCACCCAAGACCCGGGCGAGCTCGGAAACCATCCTCAACAACACCCGGCGCATGGACAAGATGCTGCATGAACTTCTGGATGCCCTAACATTTCAAGGCGGCTCGCGCCTGAGCCTGGATTTCTCAAGCTTTGACATGCTCACGCTGGCCCAGGAGGTGGTCAAGCAGTTAAAAGTCCAGCACGGGCCCAGGTTTAAGGTGATCAGCGCAGCGGCCCAAGTGATGTGGAGCCGCGAGGACATCAAGCGGGCGCTGGAGAATTTGCTGAGCAATGCGGTCAAGTACGGGGCGCGGCCCACCGACATCTCGATCAGGCTCAAGCACGTCGATTAATGGCAGATCGTGTCGGTGCACAACGCGGGCATGGAAAAAGTGGGGAAAATAGTTAAAGCTCAGCCTATGGACAGACAGAGAAATTTCTGAGTTTTCAAAGGCACTGTAAATCTGTAAATCAACAATATCCATGTCACTCACGCAGCGCCAAAGCGCCTGGGTAGACAAAGCCCTGTTGACCGGAACTGGCCAAGACACGCGCACTGTTTGTTTGGCGGGCATAAAAAAGCCAACCCCATCGGCTGGCTTTTTTGCAAGGTGTAAACCTCGATGGCTTTACAAGTGCTCTGTCCGAAAGATGCGCAGGCAGTGCAGCCTGCCGCTCGCCGGCCAGCGTTTACTTGCCGTCCCTGTCCGAGTCGCCTGGCATTGCACGCTCGGCCGTATCGCTCACGCGCTGCCATGCATCGCGCGAAGCGTGCTTGGCGTGCTCCCACTGCAGTGACGACTTGCCACGCGAGTTCGACCAGTCCCGACCCAAGTCGCTTTCCACCTCATCAAAGGAGCGATCCGGATACTTCGTGCGGGCATTGACGCCGTACTGATAGGCCGGGCCGTAGTCATCGTAGGTGCCGCCGTTGACATAAGGGCGGCTCGAATAGTTGTCGCGCCAATGCGCATCTTCTGCCCCAGGGTCTGCACTGGCCGCGCCTTTGCCCATGACCGCGCCGGCCACAGCGCCAACTACGGCGCCGACTACTGCACCCACAGGCCCCGTCATGCCTCCCATGGCCGCGCCTGCTGCAGCGCCGCCGGCCACGCCCCCCAGAGCGCCGCCCACCACTGCACCAGTACCAGCGGCTACCGGCGCAGCATCGTTTTTGCCCAATTCATTCATGCGTGTCTCCTTTGTTGATGGAGCCCTCAGACTAATGGCGCCCGGTGCGAACTCACTGCCGAGTTATGCTCATCCTTGTGTAGGGGTTGGGACATTTGCAAGCTCGGCCATTTCGCAGTGGACATACTTTTTCCGACAACGCGCTCAGCGCGCTGCCAGGCCAGTTAAAGTTGTCCGTGAACGCCTCCCTGCACTTCACCCTCGTTCATTTAAATCCAGGGTGTTGCACTTCAGTTTTGAATTCGCAGGCTCTAAAGTTTCTGGCGCTGCTCCAGCATAGGTCAAACGGCCTCTACTGCCTTTGACGCTTCAACACTATATTTGGCTTCTTGGACTGATGAGCTTGGCAGTGTTGGGCGTCGGCTCAACGTTGCTAGACGGCCGGCTCCACAAAGCAGGCGCTAACCACCCAGGCCAGCTGCATTGGCTCAACAGGCATGCAGGTGCTTGCCGCAATCGTCATATTCCCAGGAGTCTGTGTGGCCAATGACAACGAGTCCGAGAGCTTGCCAGCGTTCTTGACACCGGGCGCTTCCCTGCCGGTCAACCAGCCTGCAGCGCTGCCCAGCAGCGTGCCCTCCATCTGGCCGGACTTTCTGATAGGCCAGGCGGGCAAGCCCGTGCGCGTGCTGCTGGTCGATGACGATGCGAACATGAGCCGGGTGATTGCGCACGAGCTACTGGCCGACCTGCGAATCGACCTGGTGGGGCTGGGCGCCAGCGTGAGGGAAGGACGCCGCCTCATCCGCCAGCACGACTTTGACGTAATGCTGGTGGACCTGAACCTGGGCGACGGCACGGGCTTTACTTTGATCGAGCAGATGAAAATGGCGCGCCCGATGGCCGAGGCCGTTGTGATATCTGCCATGGAGGACGAGCAGCACGCGCTGCATGCGTTCGGGCTGGGCGCCACGGGCTACTTGGTCAAGAACTCCTGGTTTGGCAATTTTCCGCAGGCGGTGCTGCAGGTGGTCAATGGCGGCGCGTCGATCACGCCCGGCTTGGCACGCAGACTGCTTAGTAAATTCGAGCCTGCAGCGAACAAGGCGCGTGCCTTGCCGCAGCGCAAGGCCAGGCAAACGCTGTCCGAGCGTGAAAAGGAAGTGCTCCAGCTGGTCGCCGCCGGCTACACCAGCAGCGAGATCGGCATGCGCTTAGGCATCAGCGGGCAGACCGTCAACTCGCACATCAAGAACCTGTACCGCAAGCTCAACGTTCGCAACCGTGCACAGGCCGTGAGCCTGGGCGCCAAACAGGGACTGCTGTGAGTTAGCGCCTTGCAGCCAGCGCTTTTATGCGCATTGCCTAACAAACCCATTGACGAAGACAGAAAAATGAATTCAGCCAAAAAATGTCGCTCTAGGTGTTTTATGGCTGGAATGATGTTGCTGCCCAAATAGATTCACCTGCGGTCAATAAAAAAACGCATCGCGGTCAAGCCATGCGCTTGAGACAGACAGCGCACAAGCCGCGCTGCCATCAAAGTTCAGCAAGCAGCCCGATCAGCAGGCGACAGGCGCCCAAAAGTAGGTACTGATGGTGGGGTTGTAGCCGGGGTTGGCAAACTTGGCGACATAGGTCAGGCCGTTGGAATAGGAGACGCGGGCGCCAGCGGCATACTGCTGGCCGTTGACCCATGCAGCCGGCTTGGCGCAGTCAGGAGGAGGTGGCGCCACCGAGCAGGCCACAGGCGCCCAGAAGTAGGTACTGATGGTGGGGTTGTACCCCGGATTGGCGAACTTGGCAACGTAGCTCAAGCCATCAGAGTAGGAGACGCGGGCGCCGGCGGCATACTGCTGGCCACTGACCCATGCAGCCGGCTTGATGCAGACTGGCGCCTCGGAATTACTCAAGCGCTGCATGTAGATATCCGGCGAGTAGGCGGTAGTCCCCCCGGTCAGTACAACGCTGCCGCCTGCAAGCGGCAACATTTTATTGAAATAACTTGGAACTACGCCAAGGCTGACGGCCTCCCCGATGGGGTCGCCCTTGCTTGTGTACCTTTGCGCCTTGTGGTTCGCCTCCTCAGGGCCGGCCACCCAGGCCAGGAGATAGCTTCCATCGGCCAGTACCTGCCGATCGTCAAAACGGGTATACCTTGCCTGCGCAGTAAACGTTGGTGACCTGGCCGCGATGGGCTTTTGCGGACCGAGCAAGGCGCCGTTGGCATCGTACAGCTGGCTGTAGGGGAGCAGCCCGCCACCCTCGCTGAGGCTGCCGTTCCTGGCCTGAAAGACCATGAGGTTGCCGTCCTTGAGCGGCAGCATCTCGGCACAATGCGCCGGCGCAAGGACTTGCCTGGGCACCAGATACTGGTCGTAACGAACGGCCGAGGTTGCCGTTGACTGGCTCCTGATGCCCACACATCCGTTCTCGCCAAACGGATCATTCGTCGTCTTCTTGAGCAGGAATGCGCCACCGGGCGCTGCTTGAACCTCGTAATTGGCAATGACGTGGTTGGCACCAACAATTGAAAGCGCAATGGGGCTGCCGCTGCGGTTGCCCTGGCCGTCATACCGTTGCACGGAAAAAATCGATTTTTCAAAGGTGGCAGGCTCCGAGTTGGAGTCCCAGTTGACCGTGAAGCCTCCATCGTCCAACGCCACGATTGCTCCAGGCCCATACTCCGTGGCCCCGCGCGTGCTGACCACAGCGGTTTCCCGAAGCACCTGGGCGCCGCTTGAATTGAACTTCTGGATGAACACGCCGCTTTGCACTGAAGGCGAGTAGATGAGCGCTCCTTGCGCATTCCTGCTGCCAACGTAAACGGCAACAACGCTGCCGTCGGCCAGCACGGCCACGGAGGCGTCGGTCAGCGCAAGAGAGAGTCGAACCTCCCCGCCTACCTTCTGGCCTGCACTGTCGAAGCGCTGCAGATAATACTGATACTGACTTGGCGTTGTTGAAGGGGACCGCCACAACACCAGATAACCCCCATCCTTCAAGGCACCCGAAGCGATCTGCTCCTGATGGCCCTCACCGGTCGTGCTGAGCCGCGTGACCGGCCCTGGAACCAGCGTCGCGTTGGCCGATGAAACTTCGGCGCTGGCCGCATTGCCAAGTCCGAAGACCGTAAGGCCCAGCGCCAGAGAAGCGGCTACAACTGTCCTGTTCATCTTGTTCTCCATAAATCGATGGGAGGGTTATTTTCAAAAGGCGAATCGTGCAGGGCGGTTGCACTCAGTAACGTTATACCTTCGAGCATGCCCCGGATTTCGCCAGGCGCTGGTTAGGTTTACATCTCGTTAATGTGAATTACATTTAGAAATGATTAAATTGATGAATTTGATTGAGATGAAAGTATTTTTCAATTTGATGCATTTAAAGCTTTAGGGTGATCCTTGCTCAGTGCCTGCTGAAACCTAACCTTTCGGGAAAATTTCGGCAGCCGTGCTGGATTGTTTTCAGAGCAGCGTGCCATTGTGCTGACCAGTCTAGCTGCGGCTCATACCCGGGCAGTCTGGCCAGTCAAATGCATATTGCCACCTGGTGCGCAAGTCCAGCTCAGCGCTACTCAACTGCTCGCTGCCACTAGTGCTGACGCTCACCCAGGCGCGATATAGTGTTTTTTCAGTCTTTCATTTACCCGCCTTGCGCAAAGATAGAAGCAGGTGG